>JANNJI010000585.1:0-4195 GCA_031405795.1 Gammaproteobacteria bacterium | reverse complement strand
CTGTCGCCGTTGTTGTTGGATATTCAGGGGCGCTTGAATGACATCGTCAAGACCCAACAAGAAAATAGTATTACCGAGAGTACGGCGCTCACCGGGCAGGTCAAACGTACGCAGAGCATGGTAAGCGGATTGATTGGCGTTGGTTTGTTTTGTGCACTCGTCATTGGTATTGTGTTATCACGTGCGATCACCAAGCCCATTGAGGTATTAAAGGCCAGCGCCGCAGAACTGTCGCATGGCAATTTGGATAAGGAAATTGATACCAAGCGTGGCGATGAGTTGGGCAGTCTGGCACGCAGCTTTGCTGATATGCGTGACTCGATTAAAAAGAAAATCGAAGACCTGCGGGTACTCAATGTCACTGGTGAAATTATGGCGGGTATGCATGTGCCACTGGATGTGTTGGAAAAGGCATTGATGGTGATGCGTGGCCATACCAATGTCGAATGGGGATCGGTGTATCTGTACAACAAGGAAGCCCAACAGCTTGAAGTCAAGGTCTTCCATCCCAAACGCTTTGGCGAGGCACATCCCACTGCGCGTCCATTTAAACTCGGTGAAGGTGTGGCAGGCAAGGCGGCACAAGATAAACATGTTCACTATATCCGTGATACGTCCAAGGATGAGCAGTTTCAATTAAAGGCCGGTGACAAACAGGAACCGCGCGCCATCATTTGTGTGCCGATGATTGATAACGACGAGGTCTTTGGCGTCATGAACTTTAGTGGCAAGGTAGGCTTGGTGACTTTTGAGGATGCAGACGTAGAGTTTGCTGAAACCATTTCGCGCATGGCCGTGGTCAGTTTTAAAAACATCAACATGTTAAACGTGATCGAAGAACAAAATCGTACCCTGGAACAGAAAGTGGAAGAACGGACCGCGATGTTACGGCAAAAGACCAACGACATTAATAATATGTTGCAGAATATGCATCAAGGTATCTTTACCATTGTTGCCGGGAATTTGGTTCACCCGGAGTATTCCCGTTATTTGGAAGAAATTCTTGAAAACAAACACATTGCCAATGTGAATGTCATGGACCTGTTATTTACCAATACCGGGCTGGGTTCCAATGCCGTTAATCAGGTACAGGCGGCGTTAGGTGCGGTGCTGGGCGAAGACGCGATGATGTTTGATTTTAATCGTCACTGTCTGGTCAAGGAATACACCAAGCTGATGCCTGGCGGCAAGAATAAAATTCTTGAATTGGATTGGGATCCGATTACCGGTGAATCTGGCAATATCGAGAAATTAATGGTGACGGTACGTGACGTGACCGAATTGCGTGGTTTGCAAGCTGAGGCTGAAAAACAAAAATGGGAATTGGCAGTTATCGGCCAAATCCTGGCGGTATCCGCCAGCAAATTTCTGTCGTTCAGCAAGGACGCCGATCGCTTTCTCAATGAGAACGAAGTACTCATAAAACAAACCGATACAGCGAATGCGGATGTGATTGCAACTTTGTTCCGTAATATGCATACGATCAAAGGTAATGCACGCACCTATGGCTTTATCTCAGTCACCGATGCCGCCCATGAAGCGGAAAGCACCTATGACAAAATGCGCAAAGACAGTAATGTGGCATGGGAAAAGGATAAAATGTTGCAAGAGCTTTATCACACACGCGAGATAGTACAAACCTACACCCTGATCTACAAAGAAAAGCTGGCGAATAATGATAGCGATGGGG
This sequence comes from Gammaproteobacteria bacterium, assembly GCA_031405795.1. Taxonomy (GTDB): domain Bacteria; phylum Pseudomonadota; class Gammaproteobacteria; order UBA6429; family Thiohalophilaceae; genus JACQBC01. The sequence continues at coordinate 2,505 of JANNJI010000585.1, read as the reverse complement.
TGTTCTTTGACAGAGTGCTGGTGGATAAACTCAAACAAGCCCTGGAAAAAGTTGACGATCACAATGTTGAAAAACTGCGTAATGTTGTTGGCAAGGTTCGATCAGTGATGCAGGCCGTGGGTACGGAATCCATTTCGTCCCTGCTGGATGCTATCGTTAAATCCATGCCGGAGATGGCGCAGCGCCTGGGCAAGGAATCCCCCAATATTGTCATCGAGGACAACGATGTGCGACTCACTGCGGATGTTGTACCGGTGATGAAAAATGTCTTTACCCACGGATTCCGTAATTCCGTTGATCATGGCCTGGAAACGGCGGAAGAACGTAAGGCCAGCGGCAAACCCGACAAGGGCACCATCTCATTAATAGTCGAGCAGGATAACAAAGGCCGTATTATTTTGCGCATGTCGGATGACGGTCGTGGCCTGGCGATCAATAAACTGAAAAAGAAAGCCATTGAAAAAGGTATCTTAAAAAGCGGTGAAGCTGCAACGGATCAACAGTTGGCTGAAATGATCTTTATGTCAGGTTTGTCCACAGCCGATACGGTCAGTGATGTATCCGGCCGTGGTGTTGGCATGGACGCCATGCGCAAGTTTGTTGAAAAACTTGGCGGCACCATAGAAATTCATTTCAACGGTAAACTCAATCAAGACACAGGTTATCAATCATTTGAATCCTGGATCATTCTGCCATCGGATTTGACAGTTAAAGTGGCTTAGCCCTCCGCTGTTGTTTTCAGTAGGTGGATTATGCAAAACCCGCGTAATGCGGGTTTTGCTTTTTATTTCTCACCCCGCCTAATGTTATGACCAGAAATCCGCAAACGGCTGCACCTCTATTTCACTTCCCGCCTCTACATCACCAGCATTTTGCGCCAGGATAATAAAACAATTCGCACGACTCATGCCGCTGAGGATATGTGAGGCCTGCATGCCGGTGGCGTCAACGTGGAGTGTGCCGTTTTCAGAAAATAAAATACCGCGTTGGAAGTCGGTGCGGCCCGGACTTTTTTTGATGCGTGATTTGCTGATGGCGCGTACCACCAGTGGAGTATGATTGTCTTGGCCAGACATTTTGCGCAGTGCGGGTAAAACAAATTGATAAAACGTCGACATCACGGACACCGGGTTGCCAGGCAAACCAAAAAAAGCCGCGTTGCCGATCTTACCAACTGCCAAAGGTTTGCCGGGTTTCATCGCGATGCGCCAGAAATTGACCTTGCCGAGTTTGTCCAAGGCGTCTTTGACAAAATCGGCATCACCCACCGACACGCCCCCTGAGGTAAGAATAACCTCTGCATGCTTGGCTGCGGTTATCAATGCCTGCTCGATGACTTCGGGTTGATCGCGCACCACACCCATGTCAGTAAAATCCACCCCGGCTTGCTGCAACATGCCAAACAGGGTGTAACGGTTACTGTCGTAGATTTGCCCATCCGCCAGCGGTTCACCGACACTGCGTAATTCATCTCCCGTAGAAAAAAAGGCAACACGCACGCGGCGCGTCACCTTGATATGCGAAATCCCCAATGAGGCAAGTAAACCTAATTCAGCAGCACCGATTTTTTTGCCGACGGCCAAGACATTGTTGCCTTGCTGAATATCATCACCGGCATGACGGACATGTTGTCCACCTTGATGGCCTGTGCTAATCACAATGCCGGCGTTGGTTGATTGCACCTGTTCTTGCATGATGACGGTATCCGCGCCCGCAGGCATCTTCGCCCCCGTCATTATACGTACACACTCTTGTGCGCCAACACTGCCGTTGTATGGACGGCCTGCCCAGGAGGTGCCGATGAGATTGAGAGATGTCATACCATTTGCTGGCAGGTCAGTGCTACGCACTGCGTAACCATCCATCGCGGAGTTGTCATAAGGTGGCACATTGATCGGTGAATAAATTGTCTCAGCCAATATCCGTTGCAATGCTTCGCGAATCGGCAGGGTCTCTTGATCAGTCACCGGTATTATCGAGTCAAGGATGTGTGCCTGCGCTTGCTGCACTGTGAGTAAAGCGGGGTCATGTTCGGTGTGTGTTACTTTGGCGGTGAATATCGGTGTTTTCATCGAGCTAATCCCTTGGTGGTGAAGGTACTGGTTTCAATAATAGCGTGGCGCAAATAAATTCGGCAATGCTGGCGGCATTGTTGATATTCAATTGCGGCAGGGTAATGCCGACTAATGGCGCAGCGTTAGTGGCGACGGCAATGATGTGTGGATCGGTTTTACACAACAGCGGTTGCTGTAATTCTTGCCGATGTAACTCAATCTTTGGTATGGTTTCGTGTTTGAAGCCTTCCACCAGGATTAAATCCAATTGGGTCATGTCGAGTTGTTGTAATAGTTTCGTCAATAATGGATCGGTTTGTTGTTGTGGTGTTTCGGTGATCAAGGCCCAACGCTGTTGGGATGCCACCAACACCTGACTGGCCCCCGCCTTGCGCAATTCGTAACTGTCCTTGCCGGGACTGTCGATATCAAAGGCATGATGTGCGTGTTT
>JANNJI010000584.1:0-3656 GCA_031405795.1 Gammaproteobacteria bacterium | reverse complement strand
GGTTGGGGTGGGAAAAACCACGCTGGCCACACGGCTGGCACACAGCTTTGGTTCGGATGTATTGCTGGAAGGAGTGGATGAAAACCCCTTTCTCGAACGGTTCTACCAAGACCCACGCAGCGCGGCATTGCAAACTCAATTATTTTTTCTGTTTCAACGGGCGCGGCAGATTCAAGCGTTGCGCCAGACCGATCTGTTTCGCCCAGTCCGTGTCGCCGACTTTATTTTGGAAAAGGATCGCTTGTTTGCCGAATTAACGCTGGATGAAGATGAATTTAAATTGTATCAGCAAGTGTATGAGCACCTGACGATCGATGCGCCACAGCCAGATTTGGTGGTGTATTTACAAGCGCCGGTGGCTGTATTGTCCCGTCGTGTTGCTAAACGGGGTCGGCAGTATGAACGTATGATAAGTGAAGAGTACCTCCAGCGCATTGTCGAGTCATATACGCGTTTCTTCCATGACTACGCGCAATCACCGTTACTGATCATTAATGCGGCAGAAATTGATTTTGCCAACAATGAGGCGGATTATCAGTTATTATTGGAGCAAATCAAAAAAGTGCGCAGTGGGCGCCATTATTTCAATCCAACCCCGTTAAATGTGTAAAGGCGCGTGACCATGACATCATACAGTTCACCACAGCAACGCACACAACCGGTTACGCTGCAAACTTTACGCAACATGAAGCAATCACACGAAAAGATTGCTATGTTGACGGCCTACGATGCCAGTTTTGCAGCACTTGCCGATCAATCTGGTGTCGACATTATTTTGGTGGGTGATTCGCTTGGGATGGTGGTGCAAGGGCATGATTCCACTGTGCCGGTGACGATGGATGACATGATCTATCACACGCAACTGGTGTCGCGTGTGCGCCAGCATGCCCTGGTCATGGGTGACATGCCCTTCATGAGTTACACCGATCCACAACGTGCTTTGGATAACGCAACGCGGTTTATGCAAGAGGGCGGTGCGCACATGGTGAAACTTGAGGGTGGGGGTAACCTTGAGCAGGTGATAAAGGTACTGACGGATCATAATATTCCTGTTTGTGCGCACCTGGGTTTGCAACCGCAATCCGTGCATAAAATTGGTGGTTACAAAGTCCAAGGGCGTGACCCGGCGGCGGCGGAGGCCATGTTTAATGAAGCGCAAGTAATGCAAGCCGCTGGTGCCGATATGTTGTTGCTGGAATGTGTGCCTGCGGCATTGGCAGCGCGTATTTCTGCGGCATTAACGATCCCCACCATTGGCATTGGCGCTGGCCCTGATTGTGATGGTCAGGTGTTGGTGATTTACGATGTACTTGGCATTTCAGTGGGGCGCAAACCCAAATTCGCCAAAAACTTTCTGGCAGCTCTACCTAAGGAAGGTGAGGTTAGCATAGCGGCGGCGTTGTGCGGCTATGTGAACGCCGTCAAGCAAGGTCAATTCCCGACTGTTGAACAAAGCTTTACCTAGTCTTATCCAGCATTCTATGGATATCGTTACAACACTTACTGAATTGCATAGCGCACTTGCGCTGTCCCGCCAGCAAGGGCAGTGCATTGCCTTTGTACCGACAATGGGAAATTTACATCGCGGCCATCTGCGCTTGGTTGAGGTGGCAAAACAACACGGGTCAAAAGTGGTCGTGAGTATTTTTGTCAATCCGCTACAGTTCGGGCCAAGCGAAGATTTTACGAATTATCCACGCACCCTTGAACAAGATATTGTCCAGTTACAGTGCGCCGGGGTAGATGTGTTATTTACCCCAAATGAACAGCTGATGTATCCCGATGGCCCTGCCCATTCCAGTTATATTGAGGTACCGGATTTAGCCAATATATTAGAAGGCGCACATCGGCCTGGGTTTTTTCGTGGTGTTGCCACGGTTGTTACCAAACTATTTAATATGGTGCAACCCCATCACGCGGTGTTCGGGGAGAAAGACTTTCAGCAATTATTGGTGATTCGGGCGATGGTGCGTGACCTGGCTTTTCCCATTGAAATAATCGGGGTGCCGACCGAACGCGATACGGATGGCCTGGCGCTGAGTTCACGCAACGGCTATTTAAATGCACAGGAACGGCAAGTGGCACCGTGCCTGTTTCAAACCTTGCGTGAGGTACGCGAGGCCCTGCGCCGAGGGGAGGGTGATGTTGCACGGTTGGAGCAACAAGCGTTCACCCGCCTGACGGCCTGTGGTTTCCAACCCCAATACGTGGCGATCCGCGATGCGCTAAGCCTGTTGCCGGTACAAAGCCCTGCCAAGGCAGCTCAAGTCATCCTCGCGGCGGCCCATATTGGCAAGACGCGGCTACTTGATAATTTGCGTATCTAGACCGATATTTAGATGGTAATCGGATTGTTGGATGATACAATTCTCGCAGATATTACCGTAGAGGGGTAGTCGTTGATATGCTAGTTACAATACTCAAAGCCAAATTGCACCGTGCACGCGTGACACATTCAGAACTGGAGTATGAAGGTTCGTGTGCGATCGATGGTACATTACTGGATACCGCTGGTATTTGCGAATATCAACAAATTGATATTTATAACATTACTAACGGCGAGCGTTTTACAACGTATGCCATCCGTGCCGAGCATGATTCAGGCATTATCTCGGTCAATGGTGCCGCTGCTCACAAAGCCAGTCCTGGCGACATTATTATTATTTGTACCTATGCCATGTTAGATCAGCGTGAACTCACCAATTTCAAGCCGACATTAGTGTATCTGGATGCGCAAAATCGTATTACCCATACGCACAATGCGATCCCCATTCAACTAGTAACAAGTAAATGAAGAGTCATTTGTTCTGATACGCGGTTGTTAATGTGCAGGCTGTACGAACGTCGATGTGGCATTTGTATTTTCTATACATCAAGCCTGAAAAAATAATATTTCCTTCGCATGTTTCTGGTATTTTATTCCATTTTTAATTCAAAACTTTCAAATGAGGATAGTCATGGCGCGATTGGCAAGTGGGCTCTAAATAAGTGTCCGGCTTGACTTGATCACTACACCTGTTGCATCACCTTTCCCTTATGAGGGTGAACTCCCTAGTTGCTTCCTCGGGATTTGCTGCTTTTAATAGTGCAGTACCAACAAGTAATCCATCAAATCCTGCTTGATAGAGAGTATTGGCTTCGGTTACGGTATTAATGCCGCTGGCGCTTATTATAGTACCAGTTTTTTGCGTTATGCTATTTAAAAGCTTTAAGCTATTTAAGCCACTATTAATATCTGATTCTTTCCTAGCAATATCTCTGTTGGTGATCCCAATGATTGTGTCGCTATCTGCTGTAAATTCGTTTATTTCATCAATACTGGATACTTCTACAAACGGTGTTATGTATAAAGAATGACACAAGTCGATCATCTTCATCAGATGAGACGCTCGAAGTATTTTTTTTGTCAATAAAACTGCATTAGCTCCGAGATCTTGTGTTTGCTTAATTTGATCGAGGTTAACAATTAAGTCCTTTCGTAACAATGGAAGTGAAGTTACTTGAGCTACTTGCGACAACATAGAAATATTCCCACCGAACCAACGTCCTGTAACAACAGATAAACAAGCAGCACCACCCGCAACGTACGCTAAGGCGATTTCAGTGATATTACGATTGCAGAGAAGATCTCCGGCGGTGGGAGAAGATGGTTTGAT
>JANNJI010000583.1:0-4374 GCA_031405795.1 Gammaproteobacteria bacterium | reverse complement strand
GGACGAATCCATTTTCGGCGTCTACGGAGGCGACTTTGTGAAGGCCCACAAAAAAGGATGCGCCGCAACGCCTGGCGCACGCAGTACAGTCCATGCAGTTAAACTATGTCGTGTTGACCTCGGTGAATCGCGATGACCTCGCCGATGGCGGCGCACCGATTTTTGCGCAGAGCATTCATCAATTGCGAGCGCAGAACCCTGCGTTGGGCATTGAATTACTTACCCCGGATTTTCATCGGACGCAAACCGCCGCCATTGCAACGATAACGCAAGCCATTCAAGCCGCACCGGGCAACAAACATCTGGTGTGGGGTCACAATGTCGAAACTGTGCCGCGTTTATATCGACGGGTGCGTAAGGGTTCGGACTATCAACGTTCGTTGGCATTATTGACGGCAGTGGCGCAGTGCCAGGAATTTGCAGCCAAGACGGCGCTGATGCTGGGTTTGGGTGAACAGGTCGATGAAGTGGTTGAGGTGTTGCGTGATCTACGCCGTGCCGGTGTCACGCGTATCGCACTTGGCCAATATTTACGGCCCACGCGTTATCACCTGCCGGTGAAAGAATACATTACACCCGAGCGGTTTGCAGAGTACGCAACCATTGCACACGATTTGGGATTTAGCTGGGTGAAGGCCGGGGCGATGGTGCGTTCGTCGTATCACGCCGAAACGTAATTAATTTAATTGTAGGTCGGGCTTGATGTGCAGGAGTACGAATGCCGCGAAGGCAGGGATGCCTTGGAGCGGCCAGCCCGACCCGATGAAAGCAGAGACACATTCGGACTGATCCTGCCAAGGTAACCGCTCGTGCGATCCCTGGTGTTGTGAGTGTCAAGGCCGAACAGATGATGTCTCATTCATCGCCGTTTGCATAACGCGTTTGGCGTGTCGGGCTTAAGCCCGACCTACAACGGTGACTGCATGATGCATTATAGAAATTTGGAACAGCTATTTGTGTGAAGAGGTAACATTGAATGGGAAAACGCACCGCGTTATATAACATGCATGTGCAGGCCAATGCCAAAATTGTCGATTTTGGTGGTTGGGATATGCCCTTGCATTATGGTTCACAAATTGATGAGCATCATCTGGTGCGGCAGGATGCCGGTTTGTTTGATGTCTCGCACATGACCATCGTCGATCTGAGCGGTGGCAAGACGCGTGCGTTTCTGCGTTATTTATTAGCAAATAATGTTGATCGCCTGAAACAATCCGGCAAGGCCTTGTATTCGTGCATGCTCAACGAGCATGGCGGCGTGATTGATGATCTGATTGTCTATTTTCTTAGCGATGATTGGTTCCGCATGGTGGTCAATGCCGCGACGCGTGAAAAAGATCTGGCGTGGATAAATACGCAGGCGAAAAAATTTGACGTGACGGTGAAGGTGCGCGATGACCTGGGGATGATCGCAGTACAGGGGCCACGCGCGCGTGAGATGGCGCATGCGGTCTTGGGCAGCGCCAACATGGTAAAGGTAAAAGACCTCGGCGCATTTTTTATGGCTGTGGTCGATGACATGGCCGTGGCGCGTACCGGTTACACCGGCGAAGACGGTTATGAAATCATGTTGCCAAGCGACAAGGCCGCCGCATTCTGGCAACAACTCATGGATAAAGGTGCCAAGCCCTGTGGTTTGGGCGCACGTGATACCTTGCGCTTGGAAGCGGGTATGAATTTATACGGCAGTGATATGGATGAAACAACCACGCCACTGGAGTCCGCGTTAAATTGGACGGTTGCCTGGGAACCCGTGGAGCGGGATTTTATTGGTCGCAAGGCTTTGGAGCAACAAAAACAGACTGGGGTAAAAACCGTGTTGGTGGGTTTGTTGATGGATGAAAAAGGCGTGTTGCGTAATCACCAAAAGGTCATCGTTGATGGCCTGGAATCCGGGGAAATCACCAGCGGCAGTTTTTCACCGACCCTGGGTAAGGCGATTGCGTTTGCCCGCGTCGGCGCTAATGTCGGGGAACATGCCAAGGTGGATATGCGCGGCAGGCTCATTGATGTGCGAGTGGTGAAACCGCCCTTTGTGCGGCACGGTAAGTCGTGTATTTAATAAATTGTAGGTCGGCTTTTAGGCTGACTGGCCGCGTTTCTTTGGTTTAGAATTTTCAATTTGCAAGACGGAGAATAAACAATGAGTAATGTACCGCAAGAATTACGTTATAGCAAAACCCATGAGTGGGTTCGTCAGGAAAACGATGGCACGTTAACAATCGGTATTACCGACCACGCGCAGGGTTTACTCGGCGATCTGGTGTTTGTCGAAACACCGGAAGTGGGTAGTAATTATGAAACCGGCGAAGATTGCGCGGTGGTGGAATCCGTCAAGGCCGCATCGGATGTGTATGCCCCCTTGGCCGGAAAAATTGTTCAGGTCAATACGGCACTGGCGGATAAACCGGAAATCATTAATAGTGATCCGTATGGTGCGGGTTGGTTATATAAACTTAAACCCGAACAGCCCGGCGAGCTGGATGAATTGCTGAATGCTGCCGCGTATAGCGCGCAGATTGCTGCGGATCATTAAAGGAAAACGTTATGCCATTTATCCCGCATACCGATGATGAAGTCCGTGAGATGCTCAGTGTGATCGGCGCGCCCAGTATTGAGGCACTGTTCGACGAGATCCCGGCCAACCTGCGCAGCAAAGGATTAACGGCGGTGCCGGATGGCATGTCCGAGATGGAGATCGGTCGTGTAATGCGGCAACGCGCCGCGCAAGATGAACGCACCTTATGTTTTGCCGGGGCCGGTGCTTACGAACATCATATCCCGGCGGCGGTTTGGGAATTGGTGTCACGTGGCGAATTTTATTCGGCGTATACACCGTATCAGGCCGAAGCCAGTCAAGGCACCTTGCAATTGCTTTACGAATATCAAACCATGATGACCCGTCTCACCGGCATGGACGTGTCGAATGCCTCGTTATACGACGGTGCCTCGGCATTGGCCGAAGCCGTATTGATGGCGGTACGTGCAAATCGCAAATCAGAATCCAAACGCATCCTGACACCACGCACCATTCATCCGCATTACCGGCAAGTGGCACACGCCATCGTCCATCATCAAGGCATCGTGTTGGAAGAACTGGATTACGATCGCAAGACCGGCGCGATTGATCCCGCGAAGCTACCGGACAATCCAGGCGATGTCGCGGCACTGATCATTCCGCAACCCAATTTTTTTGGTGTATTGGAAGATGTCGATGCGTTAACGGATTGGGCGCGTCAACACAATATTCTGGTCATCGCCTTAGTCAATCCCATGTCGCTGGCCTTGTTAAAATCCCCGGCAAAGTGGGGCACACACGGTGCGGATATTGTCTGTGGTGAGGGTCAACCGCTAGGTGCGCCGCTGTCGTCGGGTGGCCCTTATTTTGGTTTTATGTGTTGTCGCAAGGAATATGTGCGGCAAATGCCGGGACGAATTATCGGCCGCACCACGGATCGCGATGGCAAGACCGGTTATGTGTTGACCTTGCAGGCGCGTGAGCAACACATTCGCCGCTCCAAGGCGACCTCGAATATCTGCACCAATCAAGGCTTACTCGTTACCGCGGCCACTATATATATGAGCCTGATGGGTCCGCAGGGCTTGCGCAACGTGGCGATCAACAGCCATCGCAATACCACGCAAGTGGTGGAGAAGTTGACCAAGGTTAATGGCGTGAGCAAATTATTCACACGACCGCTGTTTCATGAGGCGGTGTTTAGTTTTGAATTACCGGTGCAGGAAGTCATGCGCGCATTATCGGTACAAGGTATTGTGGGTGGTGTGTCGTTGGCGGAGTATTATCCAGAGTTGGGTAATTTTTTATTAATCTGCGCTACCGAAACCAAGACACGACAGGATATTGATTTATTTGTAGAAAACATAACACGGATAACCAGCCGTTTGCAGGCAAGTAAGTGTCCCGTACAACCCAAGATGGCCTAAACAGCAGCATTTTTACAGGAGAAATACCCATGGCAACGATTACCCTTAAAGGCAACAAGATTACCACCAACGGTGATTTACCCGCCGTTGGCAAGCAGGCCCCGGAGTTTAAATTGACCAAACAGGATTTAAGTGACGTAGGTCTGGCGAATTATAAAGGCAAGAAAAAATTATTGAATATCGTACCCAGTCTGGATACCCCGGTGTGTGCCACTTCAACAAAAAAATTCAATGATGCTGCGAAAGGCCGCAATGACGTGGTGATGTTGATCATCGCCGCCGATCTGCCGTTTGCGATGGGACGTTTTTGTAATACCGAGAACACCAAGAATGTCGAGACCTTGTCGATGATGCGCGACCGCAACTTTGCCAAGGACTACGGGGTGTTGATTCAGGATGGGCCGTTGGCAGGGATCACCGCGCGCGCCA
>JANNJI010000582.1:0-7533 GCA_031405795.1 Gammaproteobacteria bacterium | reverse complement strand
GACCTACCGGTGGGGCGAGGACGCGCCGACGGCAACGCCCAGGTGACACTTGATGAATACAAGAAGCCGATGGAGAAGCATGTCGCTGAAATGGACATGAACGGCGACGGCGCGCTCAGCCGCGATGACCATCACGGCAAGCAAGGCATGCGCCCCATTGATCTTCTGGTCGTTTGTCTCGGCCTGGTGTTTTTATCGCGCCCAACGCCGCGATCAGCCGCTGTGGTATTTCTTGGCGGGAATTTTTCTGGGGCTGGCGTTTTTCTCGAAATTTTTTGCCGGATTACTCGGCTTGGCCTACGTGGCTTACCTGTTGTTGTTTGTGCGGCGTGGCTGGCGGCCTTATCTGGGTATCCTGTTAATAGTATTGGGTACCTTGCCTTTTATCGGTTTGAATCTTTATTGGAACTACACGCATTGTTGGGATAATTATTTATTCAATTTACAAAACCGTACCTCGGATTTTCGGTTTTCTTTAATCACCCTGGGAAAATATTTATTACTGTTGCTAGTAGTGGTAACACCACCGGTGTTGTTCTATTTATGGCGCAGCCCGGCGAAATTTATTAAGACCATTAAGGAAGACGGAAAAGGATTGTTTCTGGTGTTGTTTCTGGTGCCGATTTTATTGTTTTTGTTGATTGCCTTGGGCAAAACTGTCGGCGGACACTGGATATTGAGCTTTTATCCGTTTCTGTTTGTGGCATTGGCGGCGTTTTTGAATTACGGACAATTACGCGTCTGTTTTCATTTTATGTGGGGTTCCAGCCTGATCTTCCTGATAGCCTTTATTGTGTTAATTCTGGCTATTCCCAATGCATTTAAACATAATCCAGAAACCTATCAGGATTTGATTTTTGCCACCCGTACCTCAGCATTGTTAGAGGCCATCAAACCCTTTCAATTTAATTTCCAACTGGCGACCACCAGTTATTCACAGTCATCGGTATTGGCTTATTGGAGCAAAAAGCCGGTGATGGTCTTGGGTCTGGGTTCGCATCACGGCCGTCAAGACGACATGCTCACCGATTTACGCAAGCTCCATCGGCAACCGATAATGATCATCAGTCAGGATGCCGAGGATGTGCAAAATCACGCAAAATATTTTGGCAGCTATGAACATATCATTCTGCCGTTTGAAGGCACCCAATTTCACTTGGGGGTGGGGACTGAATTTAATTATCCGCTTTACCGCGACACCATCCTGGTGAATATCCGCCAGCAATATTACGCAATGCCATCCTGGTTGCCGAAAGGCCAGTGTTATATGGATGACCGTTATGGTGCCGTGGCTGCTAAGCCTTAAAGTGCAACATCATCTATCATCATTGATCATCTTGCGTAATTGATTCAAATAAGCACTGATTTGTTTTTTTATGTCGCTCTCCGCGCGTACCACGGATTGCATGAGTGTTTCCCGCAGGCGTTTTTCCAATTTGATTTGCATCTCATCAATGAAGGCGCTCAGCACCAGGGGATCAATACCTTGTTCGCCCGGTTTGTGGATTTCCTGGGGGATCACAATGTCGTTTAAAACCGGTACCTCTTCCTCATGTTCAGTAAAGAGTTGATCAATGTTCGGTGTGGCTTGTTTAATACTGTGCCGTGCGGCGCTGAGTTTTACTTCATTCTGTTCCAGCAGGCCCTTGATGGATTCCAGCGCGGTCAGCAAGGTATCGTTGCTGGTATTAAAATTGTCGGGAGTCTTTGCCATGATGACTATCTTAGTCGGATAGCTCATGGGTTTCGAGTGGGTAACCGCGTTCCCGATAAAATTTATAGCGTTGCCGCGCCTGTTGCCGCGCTGATTCATCACCACTGACAACCTCCGCGATGCGCTCAAAACGGCTGAAAAAGGCCGGTACCGCATCGCTCAGGTTGATCAAGACCCCATTCGCCATGGCCGGGGGTTCATTGCTGCCGATCAACACCGGGCTGGTAGCGGCGAGGGGATCATTGCTGCGGCAATGAGGGATAAAACTACCGGCACGAAATACCCAGAGCAGGGTATCCAGTTGTTCGACCTGTGTTTCATCGGCGACGTGTAAATAAACGGGGTGTTGTTTTAGATAGGCCTTCTCCGCAATGCGACAGGCCAATTGTTGCCGGGCTGCGCTGGTTGGGGCAGGGCTGACATAAAAATCAACGCGAGTCATGTTTGCTCGTCACCGTAGTCAATAACCGGATTCATTAATGAGATACTGGGTCAGCAGCGGGACTGGCCGCCCGGTGGCACCCTTACTGGCACCGCCGTGCCATGCCACTCCGGCGATATCCAGGTGGGCCCATTTGAATTTTTTGGCAAACCGTGACAGAAAACAGGCGGCGGTGATGGTGCCTGCCTCCTTGCCGCCGATGTTGGCCATGTCGGCAAAATTGCTCTTGAGCTGCTCCTGATATTCCTCCCACAACGGCAATTGCCAGGCACGATCCGCGCTTTCGTTGCCGGCGGCCAGGAGTTTATCCATGAGGGCTTGATCATTACCAAGCAAACCGCTGGCGTGATTGCCCAGGGCCACGACGCAGGCCCCGGTCAGCGTGGCGATATCGATCACCGTCTTGGGTTTGAAGCGTTCGCTATAGGTCAGCGCATCACACAAGATCAAGCGGCCCTCAGCATCGGTATTGAGTACCTCAATGGTTTGACCGGACATGCTGGTCACCACATCACCGGGTTTATTGGCGTCACCGTCCGGTAGATTTTCACAGCTGGGGATGACACCAATGATATTAATCGGTAGCTGAAGTTCAGCGGCGGCATGCAGGGTTCCCAGGACACTGGCCGCGCCACACATATCAAATTTCATTTCATCCATGGCGGCGGCGGGTTTGATCGAAATACCGCCCGAATCAAAGGTAATCCCTTTACCGACCAAGGCCACCGGATTACCGGGTTTTTTTGCGCCATGATATTCCACGATGATTAACTTGGGTGGCTGACGGCTACCGCGCGATACGGATAACAACGAGCCCATCCCCAGCGCCTGCATCTGTTTTTGGTCCAATACCTTCACTTTTAGGCCCAAGCTGGTGCCCAGCTTTTTTGCACGGTTGGCCAGATAGGTGGGGGTGCAGATATTGCCGGGCAGATTGCCCAGATCGCGGGTTAATACCATACCGTTGCCCACGGCATGGCCGATCTTGGCAGCCCGTTGGCAGGACTTAAGCTCTTTATTGTCAGTGATATGCCAGGTGAGTTTGGTGAGTGCAGGTGGTGGTTTTGCAGGTTTTTCCGATTTTAATTGGTTAAATCGGTAGAGGCTGTAAATCAGCGCTTCACTGCCGTGCTGAATTTTCCAGGCGCTGGCACGGCCTACTACTTCGATCTCAGCGAGATAACTGATGGCTTCTTTAATCCTCGCATCGGTCAGGGCCTGTGTCGCGGAGGTGATAACAGCGCGGTATTGCGAGACCGACAAGCCGGATGGTTTGCCACAGCCGATCAGCAATAGTCGTGGTGCCAGCAGGCCTGGTAGATCATATAAGTATAACGCTTGTCCACTGCGCCCACTCAGATCACCGCGGGCCAGTTGTTTACTCAGTGCACCACCGGTTAACTTGTCTATGGTCCTACCACTGGGGGTTAATTCGGCGCCTTCATAGACACCGATGATGAGACAGGCACTACGTTGCCGTTGGACATCGACCGATTTGACCGTGATTTCCATGCTATTCCTCTTGTGTCGAATGAAAAACTCACAGACGGGTGAATGGCCTGTGCAGTGGCACACTATCATAGCCGAAGTGGGACAGCGAAGCGAAGCAAGTCATCCCAGGTTAAACGGTTGCTTGCTGTAAAACGCCGCTATTCTCTGTTTGGCTTGGGGTATGGCCAGCGCCGTTGCCGAGGTGGATCAGGGCAAAACCAAGCTGCTATTTCCGCTGATTTTTGCGAGAATGGCGCAACAATCACAGTGCAATTATATCGGCGATTGCGGTTACACCGATTCAAATCACGTTACACTACGGCAACAGCGCAGGCAGGCACGGAATACAGTGTGTTAATCATTGATCGATATATTATTAAAGATGTTTTTTACACCTTTTTGGGTGTGATCACGGTGTTATTGCTGATCTTTGTCAGCGGCCAGCTCATCAGTCTGTATAGCAAGGTGGCAGGTGGTTCGTTGCCATTAAAATCGGTGATGACCATGCTCGGGCTAGATAGCATTAGCAATCTGGTCGTGATTCTGCCGTTGGCTTTTTATATTGGTATTTTGCTGGCACTGACCCGTTTGCATAAAGATAACGAAATGGTCGTACTGACCGCCTCGGGTATCAGTGAATGGCGCGTCTTGCGTGCGTTATTCGGGCTAGGGCTGGTTTTAGCGCTCATCGTCGGAACATTAGCCTTGTTCCTGGCGCCATGGGCCGAAGCAAAAGGGGAGACGCTGCTCAAGCAGGCCAAAGAACAATCCGAACTCGAAGGACTGGCAGCAGGCAGATTCAAAGAACTGACACATGGCGAGGGTGTTTTTTATATTGAGGAATTTAATGACAAGACTGGCGCGATGGGCAATGTTTTTTTGCAGCAGGATGATAAATATAAAAATTCCATTATCAGTGCCATGAGTGGCATACGCATGACCAGTGAAGAGAGTGGTGATAAGTATTTTGTGATGTTAAACGGTTATCGTTATGACACCCAAATTCGTTCCGATCGACCGGGCCAACAACCACGATCAGCGATCATCCGTTTTGAACGTCACGGGGTATTGTTGAAAGATGATAGAGAAACGAAAATGCCGGAGTTACGCATCAGGGCAATAGCCTCAATTGATTTATGGCGCCGAGCCCAGTTGCCGGATCTGTCTGAATTACAGAAGCGCTTTTCCACGGTCATAGTCTGTCTGGTCCTGGCGATCCTGTCGCTGCCATTGAGCCGTACTTCACCACGGCAGGGCCGTTACACCAAGCTGGCGATGGCGCTGCTGATTTTCATTATTTATTCAAACATGTTAAACGTGTCAGCCGCCTGGATAATCCGCGGTATTATTTCACCCTGGATAGGGTTGTGGTGGGTGCATCTACTGGCACTACTCACCGGGTTGATGTTATATCTGGACTGGACGGGATTTAAGTTACGTTGGCGTAAATTACTCGGTGGCTTAAGCAGATAATATGGATATTCTGGATCGGTATATTGGTAAGGCGGTGATGTTAGGTATCCTCGCGGCCCTGGCGGTAATTCTCACCCTGGATTTTCTGGTTAGTTTTGCCGGTGAGGTAGGTGAAATAGGCAAGGCTAATTACACTTACTGGCAAGCGTTTCTTTATATTCTACTGAAAACCCCGCAGAAGATTTATGAGATATTTCCAATGATTGCCGTGCTTGGCACCATGCTCGGTTTGGGTATGTTGGCCGGCAACCACGAGTTAATCGCAATGCGTGCCGCCGGTGTATCACTGTTGCGCCTGATCGGTGCCGTATTAAAAACCGCTGCTGTTATTACCGTGATCGCCATTTTTATTGGCGAGGTTGTTGCGCCTCCTGCGGTACAGTATGCCAAACTGAATCGCGTGCGCGCCATTGAGCATTTGATTAGTTTGAATACTGATTATGGCTTGTGGGCGCGTGATGGTGATACCTATATTCACATTCGTCGTGTTGAACATGATGGCAGATTAATTGGTATTAATTTGTATGTGTTCGATGAGTTTCATTCATTGCGGGAAACCTATCAGGCTCGGTCGGCGGAATACAAAAATGATAGCTGGTTGTTACAGAACGTTGAACATAAAAAAATTTCTGCCGATGGCATTACTAAAACGTCAGCCGAAAGCATGGCATGGAAAACACTGTTAAAACCCGATATTGTTAGTGTCGTTTCCGTATCGCCTGAGGATCTCTCGCTATGGCGGTTGCGTGGTTATATTGAATATTTAAAAGATAACCATCTCGACGCAAAACATTATGAACTGTCATTTTGGATCAAGGTATTCAGCCCCTTGACCATTACCGCGATGATGTTTCTGGCGATACCGTTTATTTTTGGCAATATGCGTGGAGTCGGCGTTGGGCAGCGGGTATTTATTGGTTTTCTGATTGGTCTGGCCTTCTTTATTTTAAGCCGGCTAATCAGTCAGGCGGGGCTGGTGTATACCAATTATCCGTTATTACCTGCCGGTTTGCCGACACTGATCGTCCTGGGGTTGGGAATTTTTCTCATGCGCCGGATCCGCTAGCTTTATGAGGGGATGCTGCAAAAGTGTATTATTGCGACAGAGCGCATGTGTGTAGATCTGAAATAACAACAGTTGCTGTCTGACTACCGATAACATTGACAATCATGAATTAGGAAACCCCTTGTCGAGCCCATTCTTACCCTTTTCCCGCCCTTCCATCAGTGAACAAGAAATTCTTGCTGTCGCCGAGGTGCTGCGCTCCGGGTGGATAACCACGGGACCCAAGGCGGCGGAATTTGAGCAACAGTTTTGTCAGACCATCGGTTGTCAGCACGCGGTGGCATTATCCTCAGCGACGGCGGGGATGCATCTGTTGTTGCATGTGCTGGGTATCGGTCCGGGTGATGAGGTGATCACGCCATCCATGACATGGGTGTCGACAGTGAATCTCATTGTGTTGAGCGGCGCAACCCCGGTGTTTGTTGACGTGGATAAAGACACGTTGATGACCACGGCAGAACACATTGAACCTTTTATCAGCGAGCGGACCCGGTTGATGGTGCCTGTGCATTTTGCCGGTGCTGCACTTGAACTCGATTCGCTGCGTCGTTTGGCGCAGCAGAAAAATATTCGCCTGGTGGAGGATGCTGCCCATGCCGTGGGCAGTAAATATAAAAATAGTCATATCGGTTCGCAAGGCACCGCGATTTTTTCTTTCCATCCGATTAAAAATATTACCACGGGTGAAGGCGGCATGTTTTGCACCGATGATGCCGCGCTGGCGGAACGTATCCGGCGCACCAAGTTTCATGGCCTGGGCGTGGATGCCTTTGATCGGCAGACGCACGGGCGGGCACCCCAGGCGGAAGTGATCGAACCGGGATTTAAATACAATCTGCCGGACATGAATGCGGTGCTGGGCATCGGCCAATTGGCACGCTTAACCGAGATGAATCACCGCCGTGCTGAATTGGCGCAGCTCTACGCGACCCTGCTTGCCGATATTAGTGAACTGGCCCCATTGCAAGTACCGGCAAATCCAACCGGCCATGCCTGGCACTTATATATAGTCCGCTTAGATATCGATAAGGCTGGGATGAGCCGCGACCAATTTATGGCGGCACTCAAGACCAAGGGTATCGGCACGGGGTTGCACTTTCGTGCGGTACATACGCAAAAATTTTACCGTGAAATGGCCCAGGTTACCGATACGCAGTTACCCAACACCACCTGGAACTCACAGCGTATTTGCTCCTTGCCGTTGTTTCCGGACATGCAGGACGCGGATGTGTATCGCGTGGTGGCGGCAATTAAAGACATTCTAGCGGGGACAAGAAAATGAATACTCCATGGTTATCGCTGGTGATTCCGGTGTACAACGAAGAGGCGAATCTGGATGAACTGGCT
>JANNJI010000581.1:0-1700 GCA_031405795.1 Gammaproteobacteria bacterium | reverse complement strand
TAAAGCAAGTGAAGAAGTTTCCGCTGGCCTCTTAGCGAGTCGTGCGGCATCCAAGTCCTCCGCACTCTATAATAATGCAACCTGGGATTTAGTCGACGCCCTCGAAAACGGCTCGGTTGACCTGAATAAACTGGAGAGTGATCAACTCCCCACTGCGATACAAAAACTTTCCAAGCAACAACAAAAGGACTATGTGGCGAAGAAGGCGGAAGAACGCAAGCTCATCAAACAACAAATCACCACGCTGAGCAAAGACCGTGACGCGTATGTCGCTGAACAAAATAGCACAGCGGGTAAGCCAGCCGTTAACACCATGGACGACGCACTGACAGCCGCCGTGCGCAAACAAGGTGAAGCAAAGCACTATGTGTTTGATAGTAATAAAAAGAAGTAACTGCTGATTGCAACTTTTCCCACAGGTCGCTTGACCTGTGGGGTATTTTTACTTCTGGTTAAATTTTAGAACTCGTCCGCAATAAATCTTCCTTGTCATCAACTCTGTTAAGACACCGCCCAGTTTCGACCCCCGAACAGCGTGAGCAGGGGACGACTGCCTGAATGCAGGAGCAATTGCCGAGAAATCTTCTCGTCTGCACTATAACCTGCTAACGAATTATTGTAGACATCAGCTATATATGACACAATTCGAGCAGGCTTTGGTGGTATTACATTTGACTTACGCATCAATTGATGTCAAACAACACTATGCATTTGTCATAATGATGATTATGCGCACTGAGAATATATGGGAGAATGAGCCGTAACGCGAAGGGAGAATATTATGATACCAAACTTTAACATTAAAACAAAACCAATCCATGCCCACTTCTCGATTGCGTAAGCCCAAAACACCGGACGCAGGGACCCTGCTCGCGAATGCCAACAGCGCCTCGCAACACGTAGCAGTGCTGCACATCGCGTTCATGGCGGTGTGTGCGTACGTGTTGATCATCGTTTTTGGTACCACTGATCTCGACCTGCTCATCGGTAAAGGCGTGCGGCTGCCGGTGGTGAACGTGGAAGTCCCCATCGTCGGTTTCTTCGCATTCATCCCCTATTTAGTAGTGCTTCTTCATTTCAATCTACTACTACAGTTGCAATTTCTGTCGCGCAAACTGTTTACTTTCGACGCGGTAGCCAACGGACAACACGACCAGCTGCACATCTTCCCCTACACCTATTACTTGGTTGGCAGACCAAGCTCGATGGTGCGTACGCTGGTCGGGCTGCTGGTCTCGATCACGCTGGTATTGCTGCCGCTTGCCACGCTGCTTGTTCTTCAACTCGAATTTCTCGCCTACCAGAGCGAGGCTGTTACCTGGGGGCAGAGGCTGGCAATCTGGCTTGATGTTGCGTTACTCGTGACGCTGTGGCCGGTCATTCTCCATCGGCGCGGCGACTGGCGTGGTTACTGGCGTGATCTTCTCGCCGCATATGTACCGCGCCGTCGGGTGTGGGTTGTTTTCCTGTTCGTGCTATTGGGCCAAGCCACGCTGTTGTTCGGAACATCAGATACGGTGATCGTTGCCGGTTTAGGTCTACTTGTGTGCTCACCCTTTTTCCTAATCTTGCTTTACGGTCGTGCATGGCTACGTTCACATATCCTCCCTCGACTGCTGCTCGTGATCGCGCCGACAATTGCTGTTGTCGGAGGAATCTGGTTTGATTTGGAGATACTCATTCTGATCGGTCTGATGACT
>JANNJI010000580.1:0-4433 GCA_031405795.1 Gammaproteobacteria bacterium | reverse complement strand
GCCCTTGGCCACCATCTTTTTTCATCCCCTTTTGGCAAGGTCATGCCTGATTTTCACTTTGGTAAAGTTATGCTTGTACACAAGCCATACTTTCTCTCTGGTATGACTAAACTCGGCTCACTTTCTTTTTTATTTTATCTTATTCGTGACACGGGTTGCCCGATAAACACCAACCATAACATAACAAAGTGCAAAGGCACCAAATCCAAACAAAATATCCCCGGGGACACGCGCCCACACCATCGCCTCCATAAATGGGCTGTGAATAAATTCTGCGGAACGCACATACCAATAACCTTCCATATTCGCATAATACGTTTGCCATAGTCCTGCGGGTAATAACGCAAAAAATATCATCATCGCTAAACCGATATTCAAACTCCAAAATGCCCGATTCATCCAACGATGATTCCATTCATAATGTGCCGTCAACCCTCTTAGACAAAACAACATCAAACCAATACCGAGCATGCCATACACACCAAACATAGCGCCATGGCCATGCGCTGCAGTGGTATTCAGGCCTTGCATATAATAAAGGGCTAAAGGTGTATTGATCAGAAACCCAAGCAACCCGGCGCCAACCAGATTCCAAAATGAAACTGCCGCAAAAAACTTCAATGGCCAATGATAAAAACTGGTCCATTTCGCCTGTCGTTCCAACTTGCTATGTTGATATGCTTCAAAACCAATCACCGCAAGTGGCACCACTTCCAACGCCGAAAAAACACCGCCCAATGCAATAACCGATATCGGTGTTCCGCTCCAATACAGATGATGGAAAGTACCCAGTACACCCCCGGCCAGAAAAACGATTGTCGCAAATAAAACCGATATCGTAGCGGTTGCTCCACGTAACAATCCCATTTGAACAAAGAGTAGCGCAATAATCGTTGTGGCAAATACCTCAAAAATTCCCTCAACCCAAAGGTGTACAACCCACCAACGCCAATACTCCATGATACTAATGTGAGTATGTTCACCCCAGGTTAGACCGGCGGCATAGAGCAAACTAATCGCAACCGTGGCTATGATTAATAATAAAATCAGAGATCGATTTTTACCATTGCGTAATGCAGGTAACAATGCCCGCACCATTAACACTAACCAAACCAGTAAACCGATAAATAAAAAGATTTGCCAGAAGCGACCCAGGTCGACATACTCATAACCCTGATGCCCAAACCAGAAATTCAAAGACAAGTTAGTAAAAACTTGTTGAATAGCCAGCCATTCACCGGCAAAAGAACCAACCACAATAATCAGTAAACAGATAAATAAAAAATTAACCCCGAAACGCTGAAATCTTGGTTCATGCCCGGAAATAAGCGGAGCAACATACAAACCGGTTGCAAGCCAGGCGGTTGCAATCCAAAACACGGCGAGTTGCGTATGCCATGTTCGGGTAACGCTATACGGCAGATAATCGGCCAGTGGAAAGCCATAAAACTCCTGACCTTCCACCGCATAATGTGCCGTGATAGTACCCAGCACAATTTGCAATACAAAAAGCAGCAATACCGTCCAAAAATATTTTGCGGTAGCACGCATGGTAGGTGTCTGAAATGTGGTTGCCAATAAGTTTGTACTGGCAACACCGTTTTCCGGTTCGAGATCGTTCCGCCAAAGATCATACTGCTGTACATAAAACCATATTAACGCACCGATCGCACCGATCAGTAATATGATACTGAGTAAGGTCCAAATAAGAAGGCTGGGTGGTGGCGTGTTACCCACCAAAGGTTCGTACGGCCAATTACTGGTATAAGAAATGGTATCACCCGGTCGATCAGTGACCGCACTCCAGCTTGACCAGAAAATGAAGGCGGTTAATGCGTGCATGTCCTGATCATTCAGTGTCACTGATTTTGAAAACGCATATTGCTCGCGTAAAGAACGGGATTCTTCTGAGTCGTGATACTGAAAAACAGTCGCGTAGTGAGCGGCGACGTGTTGCACAGCAGTTACCCGATTCTGGCCAAGCGTAACAACCCCCGTAGCACTGTCCCAGGTATTTGTTTTGATCTCCACCCGTAACTGCGCTTTAAGAACCTCCTGGTTGCTTTTGTTTAACTTCGCAAAACATATACCGTGTTGTTGCTCCGCAGCAATATCCAAAAGTGCAATGGCTTCCCGATGTAACCAGTCAGCACTCCAGTCCGGAGCTAAATAACTTCCATGTCCCCAGATAGAACCTTTTTGCATACCACCGAGTGATTGCCAGACATTCTGGCCCCGTTGAATGTCGCCGAGTGAATAGATTTGAACACCATTAACTGAAACCACTTTTGATGGCATCGGAGGTATTTGCTGATATATTTCGTGTCCAAAATAGAGTAAAACAGTGAAACTTATTAAGGTTGAAATCGCTAGAATCTTCCACAGTAATTTGGTTTTGAATAATAATTTATAACTTTTCACGCAAACTCCTTATACACAAAAAATACCCCATAATATCCAGTCTGCCTGTAATTAAATTCGATTAGTGATCCCGCACAATAGACTCGCTCAGGGCACTAACAATTGGCAATAATATGCTTAAACACAGTCATTATCTTATTTATCTCGTGGCTACTTTCTGCTCACTTTGTTCTAAATAGACATTGCGACTTCTCGTCACGAATTGTAGAAGCCGACATTCGACCGCATCGCGTCGTTTCGGCACACAAACCTCGTGCGAACCGGAAACCGGCTGCTCAACAGATAACATGATGCATCACCAACCCAGTCAATTCAGCTATGATTAGTCCTTATCTATTGCTTATGAGGTAAGCCATGAAAAAACGCATCGGTGGGAAAAATGTTAATCACGATAGTTTGCTCATCCGTTTGGAACTGATGCGCGAACTCATTAACGTCATTGAACGCGACGGCTGGACGCAAACCGAAGCCGCCAAACACCTGGGCGTCGCCCAAGCACGCATCAGTGAAATCAAAACCGGTAAAGTCAAACTGTTCACCATTGATATCCTGGTCAACATGCTGGCGGCTTTTAACAGACAGGTTGTGTTAAAGGTGAAGAAGGTGGGGTGATGGTGTGGGTGCGAATTAGAGTCTGTGCGACAGATACCGATTATGATAAACAAATATAATTGTCATTTATCATAATTCACCTATCGCGCATTTCACATCAAAACCGTGCTGTCCTAATGTCACCTGACGAACCAAATCAAGACATCCACGCGCGAATTCAACGCGCACTCGCCGCAATTCATCCCGAAGTGTCTAAGTACACGTTTCCCCTCTTTGCAGTTAACCAACGTGGCCGACCGGAGCTCTACGCATCTTCCGTGCTCGTGGACGTCGACGACACAGCGGTCCTTTTAACGGCAGCTCATGCAGTGTACGAGATCACCAGTACCGGTAGCGAAGTTTATATCGGCGCAAGCAAGATTATTTTGCTCTCCCCCAGATTTATCCAAACATCTAAGGAGGGCAAAGACAAGTTGGACCTTGCCGCAATAGTAGTTCCCGAAGGCATACTGCGGTCTGAGGATATGCAGGTACTGCCGCACTCGAGTCTTTGCCTAGAACGTTCTTCTATTCCACCACATATACGGTGCATCCACGGCTTCCCTGTGACCAAGAACACAACACACAAACGTGCGGACGAAAAGAGGAAGGTCTTCACCAAGTACGGTCTTACGTATGCAGGTGTGTCAAGTAGTGTAGAAGTTGATTACGCGCGGTATGGCAAACAGGACAACATGCATCTTGCTCTCCTGTACGAACAGCAAAGCAGGAATGAGAGCGGCGTGATCGTAACGCCACCGAAGCCAAGAGGTATCAGTGGTGGTGGTCTATGGTCTATCCCGGACTTATACAATCCGCAAACATTTTTTCTTGAAGGCATCGCAATCGAGTATCACGACAAGTTACTTGTTTTTGCCAGCCGCATAGAGCACGCCGTGAAATTCATTCGCCAGTCGGTGCTGAGTGTTTGCTAATCTTAGTGGTAATCCCGGCTGCCATGACGGAATAATCTCAATTACCCATTAAGCATCCTTACGGGGTTTTCTTATTGCCGATAACGGGCTACTCTTTACATTTCATACGTCAAATGTAAAGAGTCGGAAGGTCTTGACGGTGGATCACCCGGGAATCCAAGGCGATCCGGTATATCATTGGGAACGAATACGAGCAGCTGCTAAAAGGTGCTCGTATAAGCAGTTACCCGCAATGGGCTGCGTTGATCGTTCAACTCTTGTATCAACACGGTTTTCGTGCGGCGGAGTTAATGGCGCTCATGCATTCAGATATTAAGCATCGATGATGAGCGCATTTACGTACATGCACGGATAAACAACCCTGAGTGTTTATTTCTGAGCGTGGCACGCCCCAAACTCGTCAAGGGGTGTACTACTTAATTGGGACTATCGCCAAACGTGCGGGGTTGGCACATATACATCCGCACATGATGCAGCATAAAGATC
>JANNJI010000579.1:0-4443 GCA_031405795.1 Gammaproteobacteria bacterium | reverse complement strand
ACTCGTTACTCGTCACTCGTAGCTTGTCACTCGGCGAGCTTGGCCAGCTCATCGGCCATGCGCAGCCCTGCTAGGTGCTGCGCGCCGGCCCCAGCGTAACATCCAGCAGGTGATCCGGTGACTGAATCGTTCCCGAACGTCCGCCTTTGGAAATCGCTTCCGCAGTGAACAGGGTTTTCATGATGGCATGGAGTGATCCGGCGCGGGGGCCGGTGAAGTCTTCGGCGGAGCCACTGCTGGTTGTGGGCGGGGATATCATTTCTTGTAATGGGATTTTACTTAACCTATGGCGAAGCGGGGTTCCCCGTTACTGCCTTAAGTATCTCCATTATTAGAAGTTAATCGTATCTGTCAATACTGTGATGGGTGCCGCAAATGCTGGTACCTGGTAAATGAGGCCATATTGGGTAAATTTTGTGTATAAGTACCTTATTCCCAGTAGCCGGTGCAATGTGGTCATTAATGGTGTTCGTCCATGATTTTGACATGTGGCTGCGACCCACAGGGGGCATTGCTAACGTAGTTCACCTTTTTCTTCCAGGAGTTTGGCATAATAACCCCATGGTTAAGAATTTATATCAATCGGAGTTGCGCATGTTAATACGACGAATGCTACTGCTTGGTTTGGCGAGCCTGTTAAGTGCCTGTAGTTATTTCTCGTTTTTTTCAACCAAGCAGGGCGACGATGCCATTGCCATCCACAAGCGCCTGCAAGAAGCCAGAGACAGTGATCCATCCACCGCAGCCCTATCACCCGCTACAGAATTTCCGGTGCGACTGAATTACTCGATCAAGTCCAAGATGTTGGCGGGTCACGAGCTGGAGATCGAAATTGAGTACCTGGCGTTAAAAGATATCAATGTATTGAAACTTGGCTATACCACCAGCGACGGGCTGGTCCTGCAAACAAAGGGCTCACCTCTTATGTATCAGGAGATTAAACAGCATCAACTGATCAATCACCGGATTGTTGTTGTCCCGGAAGAAGAAAATAAGTATTACGTCAATATTATTCTGGTTGTGGAAAACGGTGAGGATAAATCCGACAAAAAACTACAGATACCCATCGCCTTGGGAAAGTACAGCCTGAAACAAGGTCCGGCAATTAACGAATAATTCTGGACTCTGCGTACGATTAGCGCTGCATTTGCCGTAAATAATCGATGGTTTCATGAACGCTGCGTTGTTTGGTTAATACCCAGAAGATATCTTTGCAGAACAACGTCACGGGTGAAATATTAATACGCAGTTGTTCCCAGTAAATGCGGCGTTTTGCTGCATTCATATCAGTTCGGTGTTTGCGCCAGGAATCGAACAAAGCGAAAAACGACACCAACACAATCAGCGGATAAAACAACACGGACAGTACGATGGAACTTGTGCTGAGATTGGTCCATAAGCGTTGCTGGATGGAAAAACCGCTCAACGCGGTTAAGGTACGCAAATGACTGGCGTTGATTAAATAAATATGACCAAAGTAGATACGTGACGACTCTGTTTCAGAAAACCAGACACTGTCGACTTCCGAAGCCGGCATGCGTTTCCAATATTCGCTTTCCACTAAAAAGGTCGATAGCCGTGCGCGGATATGTGACAGGCTCGGTGCGGTTAAGATCAGGCTACCACCGGTTTTGAGGATGCGATTGAGCTCCATGAGCAGGCCGTATTGATTGTGGATATGTTCTATACCCTCCAGGCACAAAACAAAATCCACTGACTCATCCGCCAATGGCAGGCGGTGATTCATGTCTGCGTAGATTTTTTCGATGCCTTCCCCCTGGATCTTTTCCGGGTATAAATCCAGAGCTTTGATGATTGCCCCTTGCTGCTGCAACGGACTGCTCATCTGCCCATGACCCGCAGGAATATCCACCACCACCTTGCCGTCTAACCGGCCAAGTGAATTGAAATAGCGTACCAAGTAATAGTAAATACTGTTGCGTTGCCCCATCGGCGGATTATTGCATGGCAAGGACTTGAATGGCCAGGCAATCTTCGGTGAATACTATTGAGAATGAAACGTGCGGTTGGACAGCGTGAGGGCAAAATAAATATCCCTAACAAAGTGACGAATTGAAATTTTTTTTATTCGTAAAATGGCACCAGAAATGACGGAAAGGTGGTGTTTGCAGCTGGTGTTACGTTGAGGAGTTATACGCATATAACAAAAAAGCCAGGTCAGGCAATGTACCTGACCTGGCGGGACAAGGATAACAATTAATTGTTAACGGGGGCTACACTGACCCGTACGCGCAGGTGTTTACCGGGGTCATAGGGCATTTGCGTGGTAAAGGTTTCGCCTTTGTAACGATAAGTAACACGGTATCCATCGATCCGCTCTTCGGTATGCGACACCTCGCTGACATCGCAGCGGTTCTGGTAGCTGACTTCTTCATGGTAACTCGGCGGTTGGGCATTGGCCTGGCCGACTTGATTACCGATTGCCGCGCCGATCAGGGTGCCTGCAACGGTGCCAGCGCCGCGACCACGGCTGAGTTTATGACCGAGGATACCGCCGACGACACCACCCACAACAGTGGCGCCTTCGCTGCTGCGCCCACCCTGATACACCGGGGTGCGGACTTCCTGCTGATAACACTCACGTTGCGGTACAGTGACGCGTACCGTCCGGGTGAGGGGTTCTACATTGATCACATTGGCTTCATCATAAAATCCCTCAGCACGGTTTTCATGCGCCGCAAAGGCGGTCGCCGAGCACAGGCTCAAGGCCAAGGTAGTTATTTTCAGTGTCAGTGTCTGGGTATGCATGGTTGTTCTCCTTTGGTACGGCATGCGTGAGTTCACGGTGCCCAGCTTACCGCCGGGGGCTGAATCAAAACTGAATAAGGAGTGGATTTTTCTGAATGGTGTCTGAGCTCCGGAGGCGGAGTGGGTGCCGCAGACCTGAGTATTGGTTGCGGCTCATTAACCGGCACACGCGATGACAAATTGCAGTAGCGATTGGTGGCAAATCTTCGTACGAACGTATCAACAGCAGGTGACACGGGGTACAATTTGCCGACACTGTCGATAAACAAGGCTTATGATGCGCGGTTTTGTCCCCCCCGATCCACAGACGAATGTATCCACCGTTCAATACGCCATTGTCACGACACCGCGTAACACACGGACACGTTATCCAGCGGCCTGTGTCGAGATTGTTGCCGATGCGCAGAGCGCACAGGCAGGCGTTGTTGCCGGTAAGCAATTTGCTGCGCGCGTGTTGGGGCCATCAAAATCCTCCGAGGGTGTGTATATTTACTATTTAATGGAATGGCTGTAATGCCGCGCATTCAGTGCGCGGCGAGTGGCGGTCATGGCGATCCTCTGGCATAAGCAGCACAACGGTAAGATCTACGAGGTGCGTACGGCAGGCCAAACGCGGCGCTTGTATACCGATGGTGTGTTTCACACCCAATATAACCCACAGCGGTTTCTCACCGGCAATGTCTGGGACTTGTTGAGTTTGCCTGGTTTGTTTCTTACTTCTGCGCAGTGTCGGCGGGTGTTAGTATTGGGCGTCGGCGGCGGCACTGTATTGCAGCAATTAGCGCAACTGTTTCCCAAGGCGATCTTGGTGGGGGTGGAATTGGATCACGTACACTTGCACGTGGCGAAACGGTTTTTTTTGCCGCGCAGCAAGCGTATCAAATTAATTCATGCAGATGCGTTGGCTTGGATTAAAAAATATCACGGCCCTAAATTTGACCTGATCATTGATGATATGTTCACGGAGCAAGAGGGTGAGCCGGTACGGGTAGTGGCAGCGGCGTTGCCATGGTTTAGCGCTTTACAGCGGCACACGACGGCGCAGGGCATGTTGGTTTTTAATTTTCTCAGTGCAAGTGAGTTACGCCGCTGCGCCTATCTGCATAATCCCAAATTACAACAGCAGTTTGTCGCAGCGTACCGGTTGACCACACCGGTTTACGAAAATAACATTGGGGTGTTTTTGCGACGGCCCACTGATTTACAGCGGTGGCATACGCACTTGCAACAACATCCGATACTTGCCAAGGAATTTCATGCGCAACGGCAGAGATACCGCATTAGTCACATCAGCGCTTAATTTTTGGTGGAGACTGTTTAAGTAGGGACTTGATAAAGTTTTGATACTCCGCTGTGTCCCAGGGACGACCACCCAAGGCCAGGTAACGAATCACGCCCTGCGGATCAACAAAATAGGTAGATGGTAAGCCGCGTGGTGCCCACGCCTCACTGGCTTGGCCATCTTCGTCCAACAAGGTATGCAATTGCGGGGCGGTCGCGCTTAAAAAACTGAAGATCGTATCTTCGGTTTCCGCCGTGTTAATTAACACAATATGAAAGCTCGGATGAGTGAGTTGAGTGCTGAGGGTTTGAATCAACGGCATCTCATGCGCACAGGGCCACGGAACGGTCTAGAGCTTGCCTGTCTTTCCAGGTTCGCCTCGACGAACCGCT
>JANNJI010000578.1:0-1293 GCA_031405795.1 Gammaproteobacteria bacterium | reverse complement strand
CGGCAGATCATTATCAACGGTCTTGGGGACATGGATCGCTTGAATCGGATAACCAAGGTCTTTGGAAAGCTGTGACACTTTGTAACAGGTATCCGC
The DNA here is from genome assembly GCA_031405795.1 of Gammaproteobacteria bacterium. Taxonomy (GTDB): domain Bacteria; phylum Pseudomonadota; class Gammaproteobacteria; order UBA6429; family Thiohalophilaceae; genus JACQBC01. The sequence continues at coordinate 1,197 of JANNJI010000578.1, read as the reverse complement.
GGAGTCACCGCCACCGTTATAAAAGAAGTAACCGATGTTGTGCGCCTTGAAGACTTCAATCAAGCGTTCGTATTCACGACGGTTTTGATCCAGGCCTTTTAATTTATAGCGGCAGGAACCAAACGCGCCCGAGGGGGTGTGCCGTAGCGCGGCGATCGACGAGGCGGATTCGCGGCTGGTGTCGATCAAATCTTCGGTCAACGCACCAATGATACCGTTACGACCGGCGTAGACTTTGCCAATCTTATTTTTGTGTTTACGCGCCGCTTCGATCAAACCACAGGCGCTGGCGTTGATCACCGCGGTGACACCGCCGGATTGCGCATAAAAGGCGTTCTTGAGTTGTTTTTTAGGTGCGGCTTTTTTTGTTGCCTTGCGCACGGTTTTCTTCGCGGTTGTTTTACGTTTTGCAGCCATGTTGTTATCTCCTATTCGTTTGCTGATAGATAAAGTTGAAATTTAAGATTAACTGGTCGTACTTTGATCAGACCGAGTTCGTCTTTGGAAAAATCGGGAACCGTGGTTGCCATATTTTCTGGGGTTTACTGTTTTTGCCGGGATGCAAGGATACCCCATCTGCGGGGGATTTTGCAGCCATTCGTTGTGGAGGGTCGATTAAAGCTGCTGGTAAAGATGATCGATGCGCGCTGACAGCCGCGCCACGTCATCACGCAGGGTTTCCACTGCCGTGGCAAAGGCCTCAGCCTGATTGCGCAGGGGCAGGCTGTGCAACTCCTGTTGCAGATATTCCACGGCGTTGTGTTGCAGCCGACCACGGCTATGGCGCCACCAATCCTGGCATTCACGCACAAAAAAACCTAACTTATGCGCAAAAACATCGCCGCTGAAGCGTGACAGCAGTTCTTCCCAATCGATTTGCAGACGGCTGAGGATCGCTTTAAAACGCTGACCCAATTCGATATCACCTTGAATGGTGACCGCGCCTTTGAATAACACCGCGCTGCTGTCCGTGTGCAGGGCCAGTTGTAACAAACCCAGCGGTGTACCGCGCAACAACGTATCCGCTTCAGCGCTATAGTGAGTCAGCAGATTAATTCCCTCGGGACCGGGCAGGCAATACACGCGCACAGCGGGGCCTTCGATCTCCACGGCGATAACCTTGCCGTGTAACTGGGCTGGGTATTTCGACCAGGCGCACCCCCCACTGCGGCAGGATGTTGCGAATCAGGGTCTCGG
>JANNJI010000577.1:0-6594 GCA_031405795.1 Gammaproteobacteria bacterium | reverse complement strand
GCTTGCTGAGGGTGGTCTGGCTTATAAAGGTTTGGCGGCACTGACATTGATGCTGGGCGCGGTGTTGATTCTGGTTGCGCATCGCACGCGCAAGTCCGCCTTGGCAACGATATACCTGCGTTTCGAAAATCTCGATTTGGTCGAACGGTTGCGCACGGAAAAGGAAAGGGCCGAAAACGCCAGCCGCGACAAAACCCGATTTCTGGCTTCCGCAAGCCATGACCTGCGTCAGCCGGTGCACGCGCTCACGCTGTTTGCCGATGCATTGCGCAGCGAACAAACAAGCGTGCGTGGCAAGACGCTACTTGATGACATGGGGCAGTCCATCTACGCCCTCACTCAACTGCTCGAATCGCTGATTGATATTTCAAAACTCGATGCCGATATCGTCAAACCAACATTGGCGCATTTTGCATTAGCCTCACTGTTTAATCGACTGCACATTGAATACCAACCTCAAGCACAGACCCAAGGACTTGAGATAAACATGGAAGCGAATGGGCTAACTGTGTACAGTGACCCGGTGTTGCTAGAGGCAATCTTGCGCAATCTCATCAGTAATGCCCTTCATTATACGCAACATGGTCGCGTTGACGTGACTTGTAGTCATCAGGAAAAACAGGCCCTCATCGAGGTGTGTGATACTGGTATCGGCATCCCACCCGAACAGCATCGCGAAATCTTTCGCGAGTTCTATCAGATAAACAATCCGGAACGTGATCGTACGAAAGGCCTCGGATTGGGACTCGCCATTGTTGAGCGTCTGGCGTTATTGTTAAAACATCGTATCGAGTTAAAATCAGCACCCGGTCGCGGATCATGTTTCACGGTCATATTGCCAGTGGGTGACCCGGCAGCAGTTACAAAACCAACTATCAATGCCACCGTGCTGTGTGATGACGTGATGGGTATGCGTATATTAGTGATCGATGACGAAGTTGCGGTACGCAAAGGCATGCATGCGATACTGGAGGACTGGGGTTGTCTGGCGATGCTGGTTAGCACAGAAGATGAGGCTCTCGAAATACTACAGAGTAATTCATTGCCCGACATCATCATTGCTGATTATCGCCTGCGTGATGGTAAGACCGGTGTACAGGTTATCGAACGCCTACGTCGAGAAATTGGTATGGATATTCCAGCGTTGATTGTCACTGGTGACACCGCGCCGGAACGTCTGCGCGAAGCCCAAGCAAGCGGGCATACACTTATGTACAAGCCGGTACAGCCGGGGAAATTACGCGCCTATTTGCGTCGTGTGCAACGACTCAAGAATGCATAAATGGTGCGTTTAATTTTTTAAAATTCGTTTTTAGCAGCAGATCAGTCGGATTGACTGGTGCCTGTCACCACCTTAATGGCTTGCTGGCGATTGATAACACCCAGTGCCTTGAAGATCGCTCCGACATGAGCCTTAACCGTGCGGTCAGACATTTTAAGCTCCTGCGCAATTGCTTTGTTTGATTTTTCCTGCACCACAAGATTGAGCACATCGTACTGCCGTGGTGTAAGACCGAACGGCAACCCGTTGAATCGAGCTGGTTGAGTGAGCGACGACGATTGAATCAGTTTCGGCGGCACGTAAATGCCGCCCGCCAATACCAACCGCAACGCGCTAATCATCACTGCCGCCGTTTCGCTTTTACCGATATAACCCATGGCACCCGCATCAAGAGCGCGCTTCATGTCGAGTGGGCTTTCTGATGCAGACATCACCACCACGGGTACGGTCGCAACCTGATTGATGAAAGCCTGCAAACTCTCAAAAGATTCCGCTCCTGGCATATTCAGATCGATCACAGCCAGTGCGCTATCCGGGTGTTGCGCCATCAACGCAAGTGCGGCTTGCCAATTGCTTGCTTCCAGAAAATCAATGGCACCGGTGTCGATCTGCTGCAAAAGATCGCGCATGCCTTTTCGATAGAGTGCGTGGTCGTCGGCGATGAGGATTTTCATTCATATAGTATATCCTCATCCCCGTCTATAGGTACTAATACCCTAACACCCCGCCTGATACCCCGGAACAATTACAAATTTTCCAGTCTCCACCGACAATTCACGCCATCGCCTGCCACAGGGAGTAGCGGCCCTTGAACCGCGCCCGTATCACACTGTTAAGCGCTTTTTATTTTTCACCGGAGATGACATGAAGATTTTCTTGAAACCGTTTATTAAAATTTCCCATATCGTAGTTTTAACCGGTATGTATTTCATGCTGTCCGCCTGCGGTGGTAGCGACGGCGGTACCACAGTCAACACCACTGTCGTCTCACCGGTAGCGGTGAGCGCGGTTTTCCCCACCGAGGCCAGAGCGGGCGAGACGATTACCGTCAGCGGCCAGCAGTTCGGTGCCAGCCAGGGCACCAGCACGCTCAGCATCAACGGCGTCATCGCCACGCAGATCACAAGCTGGAGCGATACCCGGATCGAGGCCATCGTGCCGATCGGGGCCACCACCGGCAATGTCACGGTCAGCGTCGGCGGCGTGGCCGGCGCGCCGGGGCGTCTTAACGTGTTGTGGCAGGCCACCAACCCGGTGAATGTCGCGGTCAGTGCCGCGCCGCTCGACCAGATCAACCCGCAACTTACTACCGACGGCGCGGGCGGGGCGATTATGGTGTGGCAGGATCACCGAGCATTGACCGATAGCATCAACGGTGGCGGCGATATTTATGCCCAGCGTGTCAACAATGCCGGTGTTCCTCAATGGGCCGCCGATGGCGTGGCCATCAGCACCGCGGCCGGTGGCAAGGTACGGCCGCAAACCGCCTCCGACGGTGCGGGCGGGGCGATTATTGTGTGGGCCGACCTTGGCAACGTTTACACCCAGCGCGTAAACAGTAGCGGCGTGTCGCAATGGGGCACGAATGGGATCAATCTTGGTACGACACTCAGTATCGTGCTAGGCCCATCAACGAATGGACTACCGATTCCGCAAGTCCTTGCCGATGGTACGGGCGGGGCGATTATTGTATGGGAGAGTTTTTCATTCAGTACCAATATTTATAGGCAATACATTCAACGTGTGAACAACGCGGGTGTAACGCAGTGGGGTGCCGGTGGTGTGGCGCTTACTGCTGAGGCGGGAACATCCTCCCGCGGCGTACGGCTGCTCGCCGACGGCGCGGGCGGAGCATTCGTGGTATGGGGTAGTCCATCCGTACCCAACACGATCCGTGCCCAACACGTGAACAGTGCCGGTGTACCGCAATGGACTATTAATGGCGTAGATGTTGCCGGAGGTTTAGCCAATAGCATCAGTCGCCCGAAGTTAACCACCGACGGCGCCGGTGGGGTGATCATTACCTGGAACTATAACCTCAGCCTACTACGGGCAGCGCGCGTGGATAGCGCCGGCACGTTACAGTGGGGGCTCGATGGTGTCGCGGTTCCAGTCGTCGGCACTATTGCTCCTGTTAAGGTGCAAATCGCCTCTGACGACGCGGGCGGGGCGATCATCGGGTGGACGGACTTCACCAACATCTACGTCCAGCGCCTCAACGGCGCCGGGGCATCACAATGGGCCGCCACCGGGGTAGCTCTCGGCATTGCGGAGCCGTTCACCGCTTCACTCGAAACGATCCCGCTACAACTCATCCCCGACAACGTCGGCGGCGCCATGGTCGTGTGGGAGGATTTCCGCAGTGGCGTCACCGACATCTACGCCCAACGCGTCAACGATGTCGGCACGCCGCAATGGGCGAATGCCACCACCATCAGCACTGCGGCCGACCAGCAAGCGCGGCCGCAACTCGTCGCTGACGGCGTGGGTGGGGCCGTGGTGGTGTGGCAAGACACGCGTAACGGCAACAGCGATATCTACGCCCAGAATATTTCCGCAAATGGTCGACAGTAAAATAACGAACACAGATGATCGGTTATACCGATCATCTGTGTGTATTTTTTCTAAAATAACGATGTCATTTACATTGCCCTGATTCATCAGAATTAACCCCGCTGCCTGCCATATTCATTGGTTTAAATAGGGATACACAACCCTATCGAGACCCAAACCATGAATACACCTGTCACGTACAAAACGGAATCGTTTTTTCAGCGCCTCACCCAGTCACCCATTACCCGCCTGTTGCTGATTGGTATGGTGCTGCTGATATTACAAATCCCCCTCGCGATGATCAGCAATCAAATTTATGAACGCGGCGCACAAAAAGATCGTGCCGTGCAGGACGTTACAGGCAAGTGGGGTATGCAACAAGCTGTCCTCGGCCCCATCGTTGTCATCCCCTATTACGAATACATCAATGAACGCGACAAAGATGACAAGATAATCCGCCAGCGTTACAAACGTCATGCGGGCTTTTTGCCTGATCAACTCAACATCGACTCCACCGTGAAACATGAAACACGCCAGCGTGGCTTGTTTGACATCCCCTTGTATCAAACAACGATTGCCATGCAGGGCAGTTTTACCCGACCTGACTTCAATCACTGGTCTATCGCCGAACAGGATATTCTCTGGCAGGAAAGTGAATTGGTATTACTGGTGCAAGATGCACACGCCATCCAGGAACGCGCACAACTGGACTGGGGTGGCAAAAAACAGTTTTTTAATCCCAGCGCAGGCAGCATCATCGAGAAACAGCAGGGTTACCACATCAAGCTCGCCGACAAGGTCAAAACCACCACGCCGTTTTCTATTCAACTCAAACTCAACGGCAGTCAGCAGCTCTACTTCGCCCCCGCCGGCAATGACTCGGTGATCCGCATGCAGGCGGACTGGGTTGACCCCAGTTTCAGCGGCAAGTGGCTGCCCACCACACGGCAGATAACGGAACAGGGTTTTAACAGTGAATGGCGGATTTCATCCATCAGTCGCGGTTACGCTCAGCAATGGCTGTTCCAGCAAAATGATTATATTGCACAGATGGAACAGAGTTTAGTGGGTGTTGATTTTCTCGTTGCGGTGGACAATTACCGCATGAGTGAACGCAGCATAAAATACGACGCCTTGTTTTTGATCCTCACTTTCCTGGTTGTCTGGATCATGGAAGTGATCAGCAAACAGCGCGTGCACGTCGTGCAATATTTGCTACTCGGTACATCACTGAGTATGTTTTATTTGTTGCTGGTGGCCTTGGCGGAACACCTGGGTTTTTATCTGGCCTACCTGCTGGCCAGTCTGGCGATCATCGTCACGGTTGGTCTGTACAGCAAGGCCATCCTCAAGACGCGGGGACGGGCGATGACCATGGGTACGGTTATCAGTGTGCTGTATGCCTATCTGTTTAGTCTGCTCAATGAACAAAACTATGCCTTCTTGATTGGCGCCATCGGTCTGTTTGCCGCCTTGGTCGTTACCATGTACCTGACACGCAACATCGACTGGTACAACAACAATAAACCACAGGGCTAACTATGTTCCTGGCTCACTTGCCCGGCGGTTTCTTGCTGACACAGGCGTTGATCCATCGCCATGTTAAGCAAGACTCCGCCGCCTATTGGCGTTTAATGGTGATAGGTTTGCTGGCGAGTCTGGCGCCGGATCTTGATCTTTTTTATTTTTATTTCATCGATCAACGGCAACATTTGCACCACAGCTATTGGACACATATACCAATCTACTGGTACTCGTTGTATCTGCTGTGTTTACTCCTGGTGCTGATGGTGGGGCAACGATCCTGGTTACTGATCTGCCATGTCATTTTTCTCAATGTATTATTGCACTTTGTACTTGATAGCGTGACCGGCGGTATTCGCTGGCTGTCACCCTGGGACATGACGTATTTTCGGTTGTTCAGCGTGCCCAAACGGTTTCCCCTCTGGTATGCAAATTTCGTCTGGCATTGGACGTTTCTGTTGGAGATCAGCATTATCGTCAGCGCGGTATGGTTGGGCGCCAAAGCCCACGGACGATGCCTTTTTGCCTGGTGGAACAAATAATCCATATGTCGTTTTGCTGGATGACACGTTATCATTGAAGGATGAAAACCTATCTCGTCGGTGGTTGTGTGCGCGATGCATTGCTGGGACTCAGCGTGCAGGATCGCGATTGGGTGGTGGTCGGCGCCACCGCCGAGCAAATGCTGGCGCAGGGTTATAAACAAGTGGGCAAGGACTTCCCGGTCTTTCTCCACCCGCAAAGTAAAGAGGAATACGCACTCGCCCGCACCGAACGCAAGACCGCGCCAGGATACAGCGGCTTTGCCTTTCATGCGGCAGCCGATGTCACCCTTGAACAGGATCTCGCCCGCCGCGATCTGACCATTAACGCCATGGCGCAAACCGCCGCTGGCGACATCATCGATCCCTTCCATGGTCAACGCGATTTGCGTGAGCGGGTATTACGCCATGTGTCACCGGCCTTTGCTGAAGACCCGGTGCGCATTTTACGCGTGGCACGTTTCGCCGCACGTTATGCCACATTAGGTTTTACACTCGCCCCCGAAACCGTGATGCTGATGTCGGACATGGTCAACAGCGGTGAAGTCAGCGCCTTGATCGCCGAACGGGTCTGGCAGGAAACCGAACGCGCCCTTGCTGAGCAAACCCCTGGCCGGTTTTTTGAAATGTTGCGTGAATGTGGCGCATTGCGGGTTATTTTCCCGGAACTGGATGCCTTATTTGGCGTTCCCC
>JANNJI010000576.1:0-5460 GCA_031405795.1 Gammaproteobacteria bacterium | reverse complement strand
TACGTTGGTGAGCTGCTGTGGCCGAGGCCAGGCTACTATGATGGACGCGCTGGAACACAACATCACTGGCCTATGTCAAGAAGGTTATCCCGGTTTGGATTTTAATACATGGCTGGGTAAGGTGGCCGGTGTGGAAGCAGTGGAATTGGAACCGTCGCTGCGTCGCTACACTTGTCGCAATAACCAATTGGCGCGGCTTGCACTCGATACGGATCAATTCCGACTGGCGGTACAAGCTGCCGTTGCATTATACGGGGCAGATCGCATTGGTCTGTTTGTAGGGACGAGTACTTCTGGGGGTGCCGCCACCGAGATGGCCTATCAATATGCACGCCATCACGGTGGTGAAATGCCCCACGACTATCAATTACTTTACACTCACAATGTGGCCTCAGTACAAGACTATGTGCAGCGTTCTCTGGGTTTGCAGGGGCCGGGACATACCACCTCAACAGCGTGTTCATCCAGTGCCAAGGTATTTGCTTCGGCATACCGATACATCAACGCGGGACTGTGTGATGCGGCGATTGTTGGTGGTGTCGATTCGCTGTGTTTAACGACATTGTATGGCTTTCATTCTTTGCAACTGGTTTCTGACGAAATATGCCGGCCGTTTGATCTAAACCGCAAGGGTATCAATATCGGTGAGGCGGCCGGGTTTGTGTTGCTGGAACGGCTTGATGCCAAATCAGGCAAGGTCAGTTTCAAAGGTTATGGTGAGACAAGTGATGCGTATCATATGTCGTCACCACAGCCAAATGGTGAAGGCGCGATGCAAGCCATGCTGGCGGCACTACAGCGAGCCAGACTGGACACAAAAGATATCAGTTATATTAATCTGCATGGTACCGCGACAGTGAGTAATGACGCCGCTGAGGCCAAAGCGGTGATGCGATTATTTGGTACCGATGCGGTATGTGGCTCCACCAAAGGGTATACCGGTCATACATTGGGGGCGGCGGGCATCACCGAGGCGATCATTTCGATCAAACTTCTGGAGTCAGGCATGTTGCCGGAAAATCTCAATCTGCAAAATCTCGATCCCACCCTTGATATAAAACCACTCCGCCACACTCGTCGCGACAGTCTGAGCAATGTGATGAGCAATAACTTTGGTTTTGGCGGGAGTAACTGCAGCCTGATTTTTGGGTGGTGAGCGATGACGACATATGTCAATGGGATAACGGTAATTGGACCGGGCCTGCAGAATGATGCCAAATCCATGTTGATATTACGCGGGGAAGAAACCTGGATCCATGAGGAGTACCAGAATACAAGACCTGTCATGTTACCGGCGAATGAGCGTCGCCGGACACCGCTCGCAACAAATCTGGCGTTACAGGCGATACAAGGATTGTTGCGTGAACAGGATGACTTGCGCACGGTTGCGACGGTGTTCGCTTCTTCCGACGGCGAGTTGGATATTGTCGACAAAATTTGTACTGGGTTGGCGGAGGATAACAAGATTGTCTCGCCAACCTTGTTTCATAACTCGGTTCATAACGCCGCGGCGGGGTATTGGTCAATTGCTGCAGCAATGCAAGGATCCTCGACCAGCTTGTCAGCGGCCGATGCCACCTTCATGTGTGGTCTGCAGGAAGCGGTGACGCGCGTGGAGACAGAAGGCGGTACGGTATTATTTGTTGCCTATGATCATCCGGCGGCAAACCGGCTGGATAAATATCGGCATTTCGCGTATCCACTGGCCATTGCGTTGCGCCTTGGGGTGGCAGAGGAATCAGGTGTGTTTGGCACGTTGAAACTGGAAGGGTCGATGACAGGACAAAAAAACAGTCAGTGTCGTAACCCATCGCTGGAAGTATTACGCACAGGGCTGCCAATTGGTTGTGGATTACCATTGGTCGAGGCATTGTCCCGGCATGCGTCGATGCAGATTGTGGTGCCTTATCTGCGCGATGAACTGTTTTGTCTATCGGTTGCACACGAAGAATGAATCTGCCGCTGTTGAATCATGCTGAAATTTGTCAACTGATTCCACATGCTGGTGGCATGTGTCTGCTTGATCGGGTTATCGCCTGGGATACCGCGACTATTACCTGCGCGACGCTTACTCATCGTCGCAGCAATAACCCGTTGCGCAACACCAACGGTCTGCCAATGTCAGCGTTAATTGAATATGCCGCCCAAGCGATGGCGGTGCATGGATGCCTGCTTACCAAGGACTCTGGCACAGTCATGCAAGAGGGTTATCTGGCGGCGCTGCGTGATGTAAAATTGCGACAGGGTTGGTTATCTGACATTGATGTGGCGTTGCTGATCAAGGCTGAACGCCTCTTTGTCGATGGTGGGAATATGATTTATAACATGAGCGCATCGGCGCAAGGGCAAGAGCTGATGGCAGGTCGTGCATCAGTGGTAGCAAAATTTGTCAGTCAGGAAGCTGCAATATGAAACGGGCACTGGTAACCGGCGGCAGCGGTGATATCGGCAGTGCAATTGCACATGCCTTGGCCGCTGCGGGTCATTTTGTATATGTGCATGCCAATAGTAATTTGGTACGTGCAACGGCGGTGGTAAACCAGATTCACGAGGCGGGTGGTACAGCGGCGGCTGTGCATTTTGATGTGAGAGATCGGCTTGCAACATTGGAAGTACTGCAACAAATTCTGTTAAACGGGCCGATCCAGATTTTGGTGAATAACGCAGGGGTGCATAACGATGCGGTGTTGGCGGGTATGGAACCGGAACAGTGGCACGACGTGATCGATGTCAACCTCAACGGTTTCTACCATGTCACGCAACCGCTGCTGTTGCCGATGATAAAAACACGTTGGGGTCGCATTATCACTATTACCTCGATTGCTGGTCTGCTGGGTAATCGCGGTCAAGCCAATTATGCAGCGGCAAAGGCTGGGCTAATTGGTGCGACCAAGTCAATGTCACTTGAGATGGCGTCGCGTGGTATTACCGCCAACGCGGTCGCACCCGGGGTAATTGCCGGGGCGATGACCGCAGAGGTATTTAGTGCTGAGGATATTAAACGCTTAGTACCGATGCAACGTGCCGGGTCACCACAGGAGGTGGCGGCACTGGTCGCTTTTCTCAGTTCAGAAGCGGCCGGTTACATTAGCGGACAGGTTATCGGGGTAAATGGCGGTGTCGTATAGCACTATTCAAATGAGCTGATACGCACCAACATCCGCTTGTTACGTGTCAGGGTTGCGTATATGCGACCAGCCAGATACCAGTGCAGATGAAATGCCTCAATGATTAATTTCAGTAACGCAATCACGCCAGGTTGATATTGCTCCTCGGCGGCACAGCGCTCCACAAGAAATCCAAACCCCCTCGCCATGAGGCTGGCGCGCGCCAAATGGTAGCGATTTGAAATAAGACAAATTTGTCGCTCTGGTATCAAATTATGCAATGTGAGCTGTTTGATATTCTCAAGGGTATTGTGGGAGTTTTCCTCAATGCGGATGGCGTTTACAGAAACACCGCTATTTTCAAGATAGTGTTGCCCTGCGCGTGCCTCGCTAATATCGGCATCCCCTGTGATACCGCCTAATAGTTAAATCAATTTGTTAGGATTAGTGGCGTAGCATATTTTTGCCCGGTCAAGACGGAGGCGATAGTCGTGATCCAGTAAATTGTTGTGCAATTGCTTGCCGAGCACTACCAGATGGCGTGTTTGTGAAGTGCAGCCGGATTTAATTGCAGTGCGCAATACATAGATCAGGGTTAGAAGCAGAGTGGATCCCAGCGTCAGGATGATTATTGCAACTGAGATTGCAAGTGTGAGGTAGCCGTCGAAATCAGCACGGGAGCCTTGTTGTGGCAGATAGTGAGGTTTGATGCAAGAACGGTATAAACCCTGCGGATACATGCCGCGAATGATTAGGTAGCGTGCGACCATCAGTGTGATGAATGTGATATCGCGGCCACCACGGAAGTGGCTGGGACGGGCATTTTTCGCATAGACGGCAGGGATTGGGACGGAATGGCTTTTGATGTTGCGCTGTGCTGCTTTGATAAGGATTTCACTCTCAAAGACAAAGCAGCTGCGTTTGGAAGTAGAAATTGTCAGGTCGTTGAATAAATGGCTGGGGTAGACGCGAAAACCTGACTGACTGTCAGAAATGGGGTAACCCGCGGCCCAGGCAATCCAGAAATTGGCAATACGGTTAGCCCAATAACGTTTGGCTGGGATGAGAGATTTATCGGCTAGCCGTGCGCCGATAACGATGTGGTTAGGATAGGTTTTAGTTTTAGCCAGAAGCAGTGGAATATCTTCCGGGGCATGCTGGCCATCGCCATCCAGCGTAACAATGTACGTTACCTTGTGCGCTCTCGCAGCCGTGATGCCATCCCACAGGCTGGCGGCTTTACCCTGATTGGTTTTATGTTCTATTAATGTTACTGGTAGCCCCTCTAGGGCAGCCTTTGTACTATCCGTCGAGCCATCGTCGATAATAATGACTAACGGGGAATAGACCAAGGCACGTGATGCAATATCGCGTATCGTCGCCGCCTCGTTAAAGGCAGGAATGACGACGGCGAAATTTTGCAGATGGGTAGGGCTTTGCATTTTAATGCTTCTGCTTGAGGATTAGTGGGTTAATAGTATATCCTTGCGTCGGGACACAAAATAGACCATCCATTGGAGAATATATGAAAATATCGAAACTTATAGTTGCATCAGTTATGGTGAGTTTCCTGGCATTAGTGGGATGCCGCTCAAATCCAGTGCTTAATATTGATGATTCGCCGATAACGGCTAACGGGAAATATCAAATCGAAGATGTAAAGAAAGCGATTATCCAGGCCGGGGTAGGATTGGGTTGGAAGATGATAGAAAATACGCCTGGACAGATCTTAGGTACACTGGCAGTTAGGGAACATGTTGCAGTGGTTACTATTACTTATGATAAGAGCAAGTACAGCATTAAGTATAAGGACAGCACCAATCTTAAATACGATGGCACGAATATCCATAGCAATTACAACGGGTGGATTCAGCGACTGGATCAGCAGATTAATGCAAAATTGAGCGGCCTCGGCTTGTAATTTATTTAATTTCAGCCCCCTAAAAGACCGGCAAAAGCCGGTCTTTTAGTTTGTTTAATTAAAAGGTCAGGAGTGCAAATCATAAACCAACCGATTTGCTGTTATTACCATTCGCAAGATCCGCTGCTAGTAAAGGGGATGATCATGGTTTTGTTGCGACAAGATTGATCAGTGTTTCTTCGCGATGCTTGGGTAGAGGCCGACGAAACCATCGCTCCACGATGCCAAGATCGGATCGACTCCACCACAAATACGGATAGGAAATGTTGTCAGGAGTAAGATAAAAGCCAGCGTCCTGTATTAGCGCGAGATATTCATCAGCGGTTTTCTGTACAGCCATTGGATGGCGAAACAACCAGCGAATAATCCAAGAATGGATATATTTTTTTGTCGACTCCGCAAACAGCAAGGCACCACCGGGTTTGAGCACCC
>JANNJI010000575.1:0-7357 GCA_031405795.1 Gammaproteobacteria bacterium | reverse complement strand
GTTGCCGGCATACCTCCAGACCATCCATTTTGGGCAACATCACATCCAGGATGATCAGGTCATAGACACTGGCTTCGGCCTTGGCGAGTCCCGCCATACCGTCGTAGACCAGCTCAACCTGACACGACATGTCGTGCAGATGTAGCGCCAGCAACTGCGCCATGTCTTTGTTGTCTTCGACAACGAGTATACGGCGCGCCATTGAATTGTTCTCCATTACCGTATTTTAATGCGGGGATATCACAAAACGGTCACATTGACGTGCGACCGGGTAAAAAATACTGTAAAGCCGTGCAGTTAAGACCTGGTTTGGGGTTGTGACCTTACTGAAGAAAGGACAAGAACGGTTAATGTCATACATGAGCAACCAGGGCGCACATCACCCAGCAAAAGCAGGAATGCTATATACAGTCGAAGGGAATGACGATATATTTTGCAAGAATAATTGTTTTGCTAGCTGTGGGTAAAAATAACCGGATGTACATCTTCTATAATGCCAACTATAATATCGACCTGGGGCTGTTGAATTACCTCCATCCGTTTGACGGAAAAAAGTTTGCCAAGGTACATAAGCTCATCAAGGATCTGCCCGGCATCGTGATGACATCGCCGGAGCAACCTATGCCGCAGGAGACAATTGAAGAGGTAGCACATCCTGATTTGAGGGGTCAGTTAAAGGACAAGCGTTACATCCTGAGTGTGCTCGAAGTCCCCAACATCCCGCTGTTACCCTTCTGGTTGATAGATAGACGTATTTTGCGACCCATGCGCTGGGGTGTGGCCGGGACTCTCGCCGCTGCCAAAAACGCACTGGCGGGTAACGATAGCTGGAATATGTCCGGTGGTTATCATCATGCCAGCCCGGGTTCAGCAGAGGGGTTCTGTGTTTATAATGATATTGCCATTGCTTATCATGAATTGATACATCAAGGTCTGCTAAAAACTGCAGATAAAATTCTCATCATCGACATCGACGCGCATCATGGCAATGGCAACGCGGCGGCATTTATGGAAAATAAAAATGTCACGCTGTTGGATATTTACAATAATGACGTTTATCCACGCACCTTGGCGACAAAAAACCGTGTCAATATTGGTGTTGCGTTGCATACCGGTGCCACCGCGACAGACTATTTGCCCGCCCTGGAAAAAGCACTGGGCAAGTTGAACGGCAATTACCGCCTGGCCTTTGTGGTTGCCGGTACCGACGTGCTGGCCACGGATCCATTGGGCGGAATGAAACTGACATTAGCGGATTGTTTCACCCGCGACAAAATGGTCGTGGAAAAATTACGTGCGCTGTCGATCCCGATGGTGATCCTCAGCGGCGGGGGTTATTCAAAAGAAAGTGCAACCGCCATCGCCACCAGTATTGCGGCGTTGTATAAAAGTTAGTGTTTGCCACGTCAGGCCGCTGCGTTGTTTTCAAAATTCAGCTTCCTGGCTTATTATGAACATGAAAATCACCACGATAATCGGTATGATCACCAACAGGCTGATGCCGAACGCTGACCAGTTTGACGACAACTTGCCACCGGCAGACAGATGATCAGCAATAGCCGGGCCCTGATTCGATTGGGCTATTTTTATCATGGCGAACAGCTGTACAACTGTTAAAACGACGCCAGGAAAATTTTCTGGCAAAAACGCAGACAACACTAATATTGCAGTTGTCGTTATAAAACCCAGCAGCACTGCCATGTTCGCCTGACCAGCTTGGTTAAGACGACGAAAATTAATCGCCATAATGATGGCACCTGCCAGGATAGAGCCAAAGAAGGTGGCGATCCCAATCCCGCTGATTGAAAATAGTTTAACTGTCGGTGTGGCCAGGTTGCTGGCTTGTGATTCCAATGCGGCTTTCGGTGGCGCGTACGGATTTTCCATGTGAATTTCCCCATGTTTTTTGTTTAGTTTTGTTCAAATACCCCTGCCGAATATTAAACAGTGATCGCGTCAGAGTCTATGGGGTAAACCACAAGATTTATCCATTGCCCATTTCGTCCAGCCAAACATGGTGCGAGTAGGAATCCATTCGATCAATGGATTTTTGGCAAACGACATTCGTCGGTCTAAAAAGTATTTATGAAACGTGCGATTCATCAATCGCCCGTTATTTGCTGCTGTCACCACTGACCACGCTTACTTGATAAAGAATATTCAGGTATTCCTTTTTGGTGATCATGCCATCGGCCTTCGCCGCATCATACATGTCCTGTAACTCGCTGTGGGTACTTAATGTGCGCAGTAAAATACGGTGTTGATTCGATGAGATGGGTTTATCCTGTGAATCAGTACAACTGCCCAACAGGGTGATAAAAACAAATAGAAGTACTGGTTTCATTGCATGCTATTGTAAATCAGCCATGTCGTCAGTGACAGTCCTTGTTGGGCGCGCAGACCGAATCGGAATGATGGGGGTGAAAATCCACGACCTCACCGCTACGGGAAACGTCAATAGAACAGCACGCCAAGAGTTTTTCTTTCAGCATTTTTCTCCCGCGACTGGCGCGGCTTTTCACTGCCGAGACGGAGACATTCAGTTCAGCGGCGATTGCTCGCAAAGTTTTGTTATGCAAATCTGCCGCCAACAAAGTCTCACGATAGAGTGGCGGCAATTGTTCAATCAATGGCCGTAAACATTCCGCCAGGGCCTGTTCAGAAAGATTATTGCCTGGGTCTTCCATCGCCAGATCATCCGGTAATGCCGCCATCGGACGTTTGGCGCGATAAAAATCAATCACGGTATGGCGGGCGATGGTATACAACCAGCCTGAGATATTGGTTGGCGTATCACCCCGTTCGTCCGCCGCCAACGCCTTCAGAAAAACCTCGTGCAGCAAATCTTCGGCAACGGCAGGGTCAGTCACTTGCTTGCGCAAATAGCTGAGCATGCCGCGACGCAAAGATTGATACTGTTTTGCCAGGTCTTCCCTGCGCGTTGGTGAGGTACTCATGTGATAACGATTAGCTGCAACAGCTACCAGTGGATTTGTTGTTGGGAATACAACAGGCACTCTTTGCTGTTACGTCGTCCTGCGCAGATGACTTAACGGGCACGCAGCATGCGCCAGTTACGTTAATCGTGTCGGCGCCGAATTGCTGCGCGTCTGACATGGTATGGAAGTGTTCCCAGGCCAAGCCTTGCGGGTCCATCGTCCAATGCTTGTCACTGTTGGCGTAACAACAGGCCGCATCGGCTTGCGTTATAACCTGTTCACCGGTTGCGGTCTCTGCCCGCAGTTTCAAGGCATGAAGCTCTTCAGCGCTATCGACCTGAAATCCGAAATGATTAACGCCAATGGCGTGGCCGCGTGCCGAAATAGCAAAGTTTACGCGTGGGTCATCCAGCATCCATTTGGCATAATCCGGTTTTTGTTTACTGGGCGCCTGACCAAACAACTTGCTGTAAAAGTCGATGCTGCTGGCGAGATTAGCCACGGCGATATGGACGTGAAAGCGTTTCATGTGAGGCTCCTTTTAAAGGACGGCGTACATCACCATTGATGCACAATAGTATAGACGCAGCAGGGTTAAAAAGGTCGCAAGAAAATATTCAATTTTGCCGGTCAGGAGGATCACAGGCAAACGGAATGAACGTGTCATAAGTGAACTCAATGACTGGTAGCGCAAGTGGTTTAGATGTAAATATCCAATCAATTGTTTTTTTATACTAATTGCCTGTCTTGCCCGCACGGCTTGAATTCAGGTTTTACCCGGTGCCTAGCTTATCCTGTTTTTACTGAACCACAGGCGCACACATTTTAAATAAGCTTATTCCTTACAGGCTAAACACCATAAAAAGCATGTTGGTTATAATTGATTAAAATACTAATGTATTATGCGTATATGATCTATACTCCTTGACCAAGCATTGCCTTACCTGTTTCTAAGCCTCTAGTTTAAATAATGTTTAACTTCGCAAATAGAGTAACCTGGCAGTTTATGCAACGGGTTCTGCGCACGCTGATCCCATTAGGCATAGTGCTGGCTTTGAGTTTTTGGTCGTTGTATCGCAGCGAAGTGAACACCGTAATGGGTATCACACGTGCCGAAGAGCAACATGCCGTTCAACTCGCCAGCCAAATCATCAACAATGACCTTGACAGGTTACGTGGGGATACGCTGTATATTGCGGAGCTCACTTCACTGCAGCAATGGCTCGATGTGGGCGGCCCCTCTGAGCGACTCAGGCTGAGTGCTGATTTACTTGCGTTTGCACGACATCGCAGCAGATATGATCAGATACGTTTCTTGAATGAGAGTGGACGAGAAGTTATACGTATCAATTGGAATCAAGGACAGCCAATAACCGTTCCCACAACAGAGTTACAGGATAAATCAGGACGTTACTATGTTGCGAAGGCCTTTGCCTTAAAGCAGGGCGATGTTTATATCTCCCCGTTTGATCTCAACGTCGAAAAAAATAGTATTGAAGAACCCATTAAGCCCACGATACGGCTGGCTACACCTGTATTCGACCGAAAAGACCATAAACGTGGATTGATCGTGCTCAACTACATAGGTCAACGCATGCTTGATCGGTTGCAGGAGGTACACGGACTCGCAACGGGCAAACAGTTTTGGCTGCTGAATACGGACGGCTATTGGTTACTGGGTCCACGGCCGGAAATGGAATGGGGGTTTATGTATCCAGAACGCAGTGCAATGCGCTTTGCTACCCAACACGCGGAAGTCTGGAGCAGTATCCAGTCGTCAACACAGCAGGATCAGTTGCAGAACAAGACAGGGTTATTCACCTATTCCCGAATCATACCAATGCAGACTTCGAGTGTGACAAGCAAACACTGGAGTCTGGTAAGCCATGTACCCGCTGTACTGCTCGCCACGAAAATAGCCGACCGTACCCATATTCTTTCCTTGGCATTTATTGTATTGACGGTGCTATTGACCGTGATTAGCGGGGTGGTTGCCTATAGTGGTTTACAACGGCGAAAGAGCGAAGCGCAGATACGTGAAAGCGAGATCCGTTTTCGTGGATTGTTAAATTCAGCACCCGACGCCATTGTCATCGTCGATCAAGCAGGGGAAATTAATCTGGTGAATTCCCAAACCGAGAAATCGTTTGGTTATAGCCGGGATGAGCTGTTGGGACAGCCGGTGGAGCGGCTGATACCCGAACGGTTTCGTCAGCACCACGCCAGCAACCGGCAAGGGTATACCGCCACACCGACCGCCAGGCCAATGGGCGCAGAATTTAATTTATTTGGCGTGCGCAAAGACGGCACGGAGTTCCCGGTGGAAATCAATTTAAGCCCACTGGAAACAGAGCAGGGCTTGTTAATTACCAGCATTATTCGGGACATTACCACGCGCAAGCAGAGCGAAGAGGCGCAGCGACAGGTGCAGGCGCGTTATCAGGATTTGGTTAACAACCTGCCAGTAGGGGTGTACCGTAACACGATTGATAGTGGTGGACGTTTTGTCGAAGTAAACCCAACCATGGTTGCTATTTTCGAGGCAGAATCCGTTAAGGATCTACTCACTTATTCACTCAGTGAACTGTATTGCGATATGCATGAATACAAGGCGTTCTGTGACAAGGTTATCCGTGATAATTTTGTCATTGGTGAGGAGGTTAATTTAAAAACCCTGCGCGGACGGGAATTTACTGCGGCGATCACTGCAGTAATGAAACAAGACACCGCCGACGTCATGTATTTCGATGGCATTATTGAAAATATTACGGTACGCAAGGAAAACGAGCATCATATCCAGCGCTTAAACGACCATCTGCGTGCCCGTTCGGCAGAATTGGAAATCATTAATCGGGAACTCGAGGCCTTTAGTTATTCTGTATCCCATGATCTGCGTGCACCGCTGCGCGCCATTGATGGTTTCAGCAGTACGCTGTTGAAAGATTACGCCGATGCGCTGGATGATAAAGGCAAGGATCGGCTCAATCGGGTACGCAGCGCGGCTCAGCGCATGGCGTTACTGATTGATGACCTCCTCAAGCTGTCGCGAGTAAGCCGCGCTGAAGTCAAATGGGAACCAGTCGATCTGACGAGGCTCGCCAATGCGGTGACGGAAGAACTTTACCAGATAGATCCACAGCGCAACGTACAGGTTTTAATACAAGCGGATCTGTTCATACAAGGTGACACCAGGTTGTTACGGGTTGTCATGGACAACCTATTGGGTAATGCCTGGAAATTTACCAGTTTACACTCCAATGCGGTAATTGAGGTAGGCAGTACGACGGACGGATCGGTAGCGAATTACTTTGTTCGCGATAACGGTGCAGGCTTTGACATGGCCTATAGCAACAAATTATTCGGTGCCTTTCAACGCCTGCATGATAGCAGTGAGTTTCCTGGTACCGGAATCGGGTTGGCAACGGTGCAGCGGATCATCCACAAACATGGCGGTCGCATCTGGGCGGAAAGCGCGGTCGGCAAAGGGGCAACATTTTATTTCACATTCGCACAGGGAGAAAATGCATGAACAATAAAATAATTCTGTTAGTGGAAGACAACCCGGACGATGAATTGCTGACACTGGATGCCCTGGCGGCAAATCACATCGGCAATAAAGTGGTGGTAGCACGCAACGGTGTTGAAGCTCTGGACTATCTGTTTGGCACCGGTGCTTATGTGGGCCGTGATGTGACAGAACTACCAACCGTTGTATTGCTGGATCTGAAATTGCCTAAGGTAGATGGACTGGAGGTGCTGCGACGAATCCGCGCAAATGAAAATACGCGATTGTTGCCCGTGGTTATCCTGACATCCTCTATAGAGGACGAAGACCGGCTCAAGGGATACACCCTGGGTGCCAACAGTTACGTCCGTAAACCGGTTAATTTCGATGAATTTGTGAAGGCAGCGGGGCAGCTGGGTTTGTATTGGCTACTGTTAAATGAGCCACCGCTTAGCGGGCAAAAATAAAGGGGGCTTCAATGTCAGAGACTCACGATAGATTATCACAGCTGCGTATCCTGATTATTGAAGACGTGGAAGATGATGCGTTGCTGCTGGTGGATATACTCCGGTCCGGCGGCTATACGGTTGACTGGAAAAGAGTCGATACCGAATCCACCCTTATCGAAGCAATGCAAGAACCAGCAGACATTATATTTTCGGATTTTTCCATGCCGCGTTTCAGTGGTGCCCGCGCACTGGAAATTATCCGTCGTCACGATGCTGACATCCCTTTTATTTATATTTCCGGCACCATTGGCGAGGAGACGGCTGTGCAAGCCATGAAATCCGGTGCGCAGGATTATGTTATGAAGGGGAGTTTGACGCGCCTGTTACCCGCCGTGAAGCGTGAACTTCGGGATGTACAGTTGCGCCGGGAACGCCGCCAGTCTGAACAGGCCTTGCGTAAATTG
>JANNJI010000574.1:0-3219 GCA_031405795.1 Gammaproteobacteria bacterium | reverse complement strand
CATGGTTGCATCTATTCCAAAGGCGGATTAAGCGCTCGTGTTACCAAACAGCATACACTCAGGAATGAGTGTATGCTTCGTCTTTTAAACCGCACTTGGGCATAGGTATGTATCTCATTCTGAGATGATAAATTGGAATCTGTGGGTAAATAATTGACTATGCCTGTATCTCACGCTAAAACCACCCACAATCAATTAAATGTTACCCCTCTTTCGTCCACATTATTGGAGTTACTCAGCCAAGAATCGTATGTTACCAATCTCAATCAATTTCTTGCGGAAAATGATGATGGTAAGGCGCTGCAATATTGGCTGAATGAATTCGTTCCGAAAAAAAGACTGACCTCCATAACCGCTATTACCAGTGTCCTTTCACAAGCCATCGCCGATATTGATGAATTAATAAATGACCAAGTAAACCAAATAATCCATCACCCAAGATTTCAGAAGCTTGAAGCATCCTGGCGCGGCCTGTGGTATCTCACCGAACAGGCGGAAGGTACGATTGATATAAAAATCAAAATACTTGATATTAGCTGGCCTGAAGTCGTCAAGGATATCGGGCGATCATCGGATTTTGACCAAAGCCAGCTATTCCATAAAATATACAGCGAGGAATACGGCAGTCCGGGTGGCGAACCCTATGGGGTTATCATCGGTGATTATGAATTAAGTCATCGTATTTCAGAAACACACCCTCATGACGACATCGCCACCTTAGAAGGTCTTGCGCAGATTGCCGCTGCAGCCTTCTCACCTTTTATTGCCTCAGCATCCAGTGATTTATTTGGCATGGACGATTTTTCTGGGCTGGGGGTGCCGATTAAACTACAAAATATTTTCGTGCAAACAGAATATATCCGCTGGCGCGCACTTAGAGAAAAAGTGGATTCACGCTTCGTTGGCCTTACGCTGCCAAAGATATTGGTACGACGACCCTATCAGACGAAACCTGGCAGCTATAAGGGTTTGTACTTTTATGAACAAACCACCAAAACCAATAACAGTAATTATTTGTGGGGTAACGCTTGTTACGCCTTTGCTGCCGTCTTGATCCGTGAATTTTCCAGCATCGGCTGGTTTGGTCACATTCGCGGGGTACCGCGCAACTATTTATCGGGCGGCCTTGTCACCACACTTATCGCTGATGCTTTCCAAACAGATGCAGACCAAATTGCCGTCAAACCCGTGACAGATGTGATTATTACTGATTCGCTTGAGAAAGAACTAAGCGATCTTGGTTTTATATCCCTATGCCAGTGTTACTGTTCAACTTATGCTGCATTTTACAACAACCAATCCGTGCAATTACCAAAAGAACACAGTACAGGTGAAATTAAGGTTAACCTAAAGCTCTCCTCCATGTTGCAACATGTATTGTGTGCGTCAAGAATTGCACACTATATTAAAATCATTATCAGGGATAAGGTGGGCTCCTTTCTTTCTGCCGATGACTGTGAGGAATATTTGCGTAGCTGGTTGCATAAATACACCACAGGCCGCGAAGATATGGACTGGGAAGAGCAGGCAAAATACCCGTTGCGTGAAGCAAAAGTACAGGTGAAAGAACATCCGGTAAAGCCAGGCGAATATTTGTGTATCATCCAGTTAAAACCCCATTATCAGCTTGATCATATGGTATCCGAACTTGAACTCATTACAGAATTGGCATCGGCAGGTTAAACAAGATGAGTCGCGTTGACAGCAAGAAAAAATTACGTCCGTCCATTCTAGATAGATTGCTGGACAACGAACCACACATCCAAACAGAAATAGACCCGGGGCGGCATCAGTTTCAAAAGCAATTACGGGATAGCGTGCGCAGGGATTTGGAAAACCTGCTCAATACACGCTACTACCTTCTATCACCTCCGGACGAACTGCCCCAGCTTGAGAAATCCTTGCTGAACTATGGCCTCCCGGATCTTGCCACGGTTAATATTATCGATAGTCAAAAACGCAAAGCCTTCACACAAAACTTAGAACAGGCCCTGCGTAATTATGAACCCAGATTTAAAACCGTGAAAGTTTCATACATCGAAAATACGGATAGAATTGATCGAACCTTGAGATTCAGAATTGAAGTAGTCATGTACGCTGATCCATTACCCGAGGTGGTTGTATTCGACTCATTATTGGAATCAGTCACCAGAACAGTGACAATAAAAGAAATATCACACGGTTAAAATGCATTTTAGCCGAAGAATGAACCTTTCGTAGCGAGCGTTAAAATTACAGACAATGGCTGATGAACTTCTAAATTATTATGAAAAAGAATTGGCGTTTATACGCCAGTTAGGTGCTGAATTTGCCCGTGAACACCCAAAAATAGCAGGTCGACTGGGAATCAATGAAGATATTATTGAAGACCCGCATGTGTCTCGGTTAATCGAGGGATTCGCCTATTTAAATGCACGCATTCAGCATAAACTTGACGATGATTTTCCTGAAATTAGTGATTCGTTACTGAATGTACTGTTTCCGCACTATCAACGCCCGATTCCCTCGATGTCCATAGTGCAATTCGAACCTGACAAAGAGATATTAGAATCACAGTACGTCATTCCCGCTAAAACATTATTGGAAACAGAACAATTTCAAGGTGAGACTTGCCGTGTCTCCACGGTATATGAAACCGAACTACTCCCCTTGGAGATAAAATCGGCCGCTCTATTCGGCCTGCCAATAAACACACCTGGCTCGGCAAGAGTCCGCGGCGCAGAGAGTGTGTTGAAACTGTCGCTTACTACCTTTTCAGATCAAATAAAAATTGCTGAACTCAAACCAGGCAAGCTTCGGCTTTACTTAAAAGGTCAACCGCAATATATCAACCCTCTTTACCAGATGTTGTTAAATGATTGCCTGAACGTTGTAATAACCACTTCTGAAACGGACACAGCACCTGTTTTTATGGGTAACAATGTCATTAAATCCGTTGGCTTTCATACCGATGATGGCATACTGCCCTACCCCCCTGCCTCGTTCTTAGGCTACCGACTACTCACGGAACTGTTTACATTTCCAGAAAAATTTATGTTTGTCGATATTACGGGGCTTGCGGAACATATACCCGCCCGAGCCACCACCCAGTTGCATCTCTATATTTATCTGCGCACTTCGGATGTTGAACTCGAGCATAATATCAATCAGCAAACATTTTTAATGGGCTGCAGCCCGGTGGTCAATCTTTTCCCCCACAAGGCCGATCCAATCAAACTC
>JANNJI010000573.1:0-7054 GCA_031405795.1 Gammaproteobacteria bacterium | reverse complement strand
GCTCAGGCAAATCAACAGACCGGCGCAAGAGCTAACCGCAAACCAGGACTTATTCACATTTTTCAGAAAAAAGGCATAAGCAATAAATAACAGCGCGGCACCGAAAATGGAGAAGCCAATAATGAGGATACTGAAAGTAGTTAGCATAAACCGCTGTTATTAATTGTAAATGACCGGCCTTGGGGCAAGATGATGAGTAATAATACCTGCCAACCCCTTGACCACATTGATTTTGGCGGGGCAGACCAACACTCCGCGGTTAATATTAAAGCGGTTGCGTAACGGGTTCAAAGCAAAAAACATCGCGTGAACCACGTTTGAGAAAGTTTGTTCGTCTGGCTGCATAAATAATGCGTATTGTACAACGAAGCATACGTACACAGGCTATCGGTGTATAGAAAATTTAACGGCCTTTTCCCGGAAAATACATTCCGTGTTCCAATTATACCTACCCGCATGTTAGTGTAACGTAATAGGTTAATTGCAGTGAATTACCCGGAACTATTACCTAAAGGGGCGTCCATGTCAGAA
Organism: Gammaproteobacteria bacterium; assembly: GCA_031405795.1. Taxonomy (GTDB): domain Bacteria; phylum Pseudomonadota; class Gammaproteobacteria; order UBA6429; family Thiohalophilaceae; genus JACQBC01. Next base: position 6,523 of record JANNJI010000573.1, on the reverse strand, counting down.
CAACAAAATAAACGTTATGGTATGACCATGTTCGTACTCATGTGGGTAGTGCTGATCGCGTTATTGTCCATGGTGTTTGGTCATTGGTTTGATCGTGCGCAGAATCCCAATCAGCGTGTGAATACCCAGGTCGGCAAAAATGGCGAAACCGAGGTTGCGCTGGAACGCAATCGTTACGGCCATTATGTTGTGACAGGGGAGATTAACCAGCACGCGGTGCAGTTTATGATTGATACCGGTGCGACCGACGTGTCGGTGCCTGCGCACATCGCCCGGAAAATCGGTTTGCAACAGGGCGCAGAAATTACCTTCAGTACTGCCAACGGTTATGCAACGGGGTATGCGACACGTCTGGCGGAAGTGCGTGTCGGTGAGATTATCATCCGGGATATTCGTGCATCGATCAATCCGAATGTCGATCACGACGAAATACTGCTTGGCATGAGTTTTTTAAAACAGCTTGAATTTACCCAGCGTGGCGATACGCTCACATTGCGGCAGTATCCGAATCCATAAGTATTACAGGCCGCACGCAGGGCATTAACAATTACTCACGGGAGTCGTCATGTCCGGTCAATCTCTATTGTTCACGATCTTTTTAATCTTTGCCGGCGCGGCGGTGGCGGCAACCATTGCGTTGTATGCCCGGCAAGCCTTGATCGTGGCATATATATTATCAGGTGTGTTATTTGGACCGTCGTTCCTCGGCTGGGTGGATGATGCGCGGCTTGTCCAGAATGTCGCGGATGTGGGCATCATGTTCTTGTTATTTTTGCTCGGTTTGAATATGCATCCGCAGAAACTTTGGAAACTGTTGCGCGAAGTAACCCTGGTCACGGTCGCCAGTTCTGTTTGTTTTGCCGTGATAGGTATCACGGTGCTGCGACTATTTGGTTTTGGCTGGCTTGAGGCAGGTGTGGTCGGCGCAACCTTGATGTTTTCCAGCACTATCATCGGCTTAAAACTGTTGCCCACCACGGTGTTACATCATCAACGCACCGGTGAGATCATGATCAGTATTTTGTTATTACAGGATGTGATTGCGATTTTTTTATTGGTCAGCCTGCAGGCCAGTGGTGGAGAGAGTAAATTGATGATCGAAATAGCCCTGCTGGCCGCGGCGTTCATCGGTGTGAGCGCCTTTGCTTATGTGGTGGAACGATTCATTCTGATTAAATTGATCCGACGCTTTGACAAGATCCAAGAGTATATTTTTTTGTTGGCCATCGGCTGGTGTTTGGGTATCGCCGAGCTGGCCAAATATGTCGGGTTGTCGCATGAGATTGGTGCCTTCATTGCAGGTATTGCCCTTGCCACCAACAGCATCGCCTTGTTTATTGCCGAAAGCCTCAAACCGTTGCGCGATTTTTTCTTGATCATTTTCTTTTTTGCGATGGGAGCAAGCCTCGATGTGCGCTTAATAGGGGATGTCATTGTTCCGGCCATGGTGTTAGCTGTGATTATCATCACCATCAAGCCGATTATCTTTCGGTTGTTATTGGCGCATTCGGGTGAGTCACGTGATCGTGCCGGTGAGATTGGTGTGCGATTGGGTCAAGGCAGTGAATTTGCATTTTTAATTGCGGTATTAGCGGTGCAGATGGGTGTGATCAGTCAATCGACCTCGTATTTAATCCAAGTCACTACGCTGCTGAGTTTTATTATCTCAACTTATTGGATCGTGTTGCGTTATCCAACGCCAATTGCCACCAATCCGAAATTACGGCGTGGTTAGTGGCAGTTGTGCTTTTATGCTGATGGTGTAGCCTCATTTCGCGTAATTATTATTAATCTACTAAGTCTGCGTAGATAGACACAATCGATGGTTTGCAGTGAGTAACAGGCTTATAATCAATATCTCATTTTTATAAAGTTATGCAGGGGTGTGTCATGCGTATAATCAATGTGTGGGTTTTTATTTTTAGTCTGGCTTTGGCCGCGTGTGGTGGATCCGAAGCGCCACCCAGCGGCAGCGCAACACCGGCGCCAACACCTGCACCAGGGCCAACGCCCACGCCAGGCCCAACCCCCGTACCGACTAATTGTGTCGCCGGTGCGCGTACCAACAGTGGATCGGTGGCGTTGATAAATGCCTTCCCCAGTCTGACGTTCAATTTACCGGTGGCGATGATCCCGGCCCCTACCGGCAATCGGGTTTATGTGGTCGAACTGCCTGGGGTGGTAAAGGCCGTCGAAAATTCGACAAGCACTACCACCACGACAACCTTTATTAATATCACGTCACTGGTAGAGGTGGATGGTGAAGGCGGCCTGCTAGGGATGGCGTTTGATCCGCAATATACCAGCAATGGTTTTGTTTACTTGTCCTATACAGGTCCTGCCCGTACCGGCGCTAAACTGGTATCCACGATTGCACGTTATACAGTTAATGCGGCACGTACAGCGTTGGAACCCGGCTCTGCATTGATCCTTTTAGAAGTGGATCAGCCGCACAATAATCACAATGGTGGACCGATTGCCTTTGGTAATGACGGTTTTCTGTATATTGCTTTTGGTGATGGCGGTGGTTCGAATGACGGCGAACAAAATGGCCAAAACACCGCAGTGTTACTGGGTAAGATTTTGCGGATTGATGTGTCCAACATTGTGCCTACCCGCAATCCGAAATACAGTATTCCTGCATCGAATCCTTTCGTCGCGAGCGCCTCGTTAGGCAGTCCCTTTGCTACTACCTCGCGCTGTGCGGGAGCAGGTTGCCCTGAAATTTTTGCCTGGGGCATGCGCAATCCGTGGCGGTTAAGTTTTGATCGACAAACCGGCGCACTGTGGGCGGGCGATGTCGGTCAGGGTGCCTTTGAAGAAGTAGATATTATTACCTCAGGCAAAAATTATGGCTGGGGTTGTTATGAAGGGACGCGGCGTAATGTCGACTATCCCGGCATTGCATCATGCCCAGCGAACTTGGTGCATATCGCGCCGGTTTTACAATACGATCGGAATGAAGGTACCACCATTACTGGCGGTTATATCTACCGTGGCACAGCAATGCCGACATTAACCGGACAATATATTTTTAGTGATTATGGATCGGGGACGACTTGGGCGGTCAGCACACCTTATACAAGTCCCGTTCGGCGAACGCTGTTAAGTGGCTCACCGGGCATCGTCTCGCTCGCTGAAGATACAGCGGGTGAGTTGTATCTGATCAATATTGGTAGCGGAAGAATTGATAAACTAATTCCCGGCAGTAATACACCGCCTACACCGGCCTTCCCGCGCGCGTTATCACAAACCGGTTGCGCCAGTGCTACCGATCCGAAGTTGCCAGTGACGGGCATGAATGCCTATGAACTCAACACCGCGTTGTGGTCAGACGGCGCAATCAAAAAGCGCTGGTTTGCGATACCGAGTACCAGCCGGATTCAGGTCGAAGCCAATCATGACTGGACCTTTCCCATCGGCAGTGTCTTACGCAAGGATTTTTATCTGGGAACACAGATTGTTGAAACCCGTTTGTTTGCGCGGCATACCGATGGCGAATGGGCAGGTTACAGTTACGAGTGGAATGCCAACCAAACCGACGCGACTTTGCTCGATACCAATAAACAAGTGACGATCAACAATCAAGCCTGGTTATATCCGAGTCCGTCTCAATGTTTGGGGTGTCATACGATAGCGGCAGGTCACGTCTTGGGTCCGGAAACAGCGCAATTGAATCGCGACATTGTCGATCCCGTTAACGGCGGTAACATCAATCAACTGACTTATTTACAAAGCAAAAATGTTTTTTTGACAACATTGCCCAATGTCACTACCTTACCAAAGCTCGTTGATTATCAGAATACGGCATTGGATATCACGGATCGCGCACGCGCGTATTTACACGCCAATTGCAGCCACTGTCATCAACCCAATGCACCAGGACGTGGGCCGATGGACGTTCGTTATAGTCGTAGCTTCGCGCAGACAAATCTGTGCAATACCATACCCACTGCCGGTGAAGTGTTGGGCGCAACGCATTTATTAACACCCCGTAATGTGGCGGATTCGATCCTGTATCAGCGTATGCACGACTTGGGCGCTGCACGTATGCCACCACTGGCGACGGTGTTAGAAGATACGGTTGCTACCACGATGATCGCGAACTGGATTAACAGTATCAGCATGTGTCCGTGAAATGCAGGTGATCTACCTAACCTTTTAATATCGAGCCAAGAATGCCACGGACGATCTTGCGGCCGATGGCGCTGCCGATGCTGCTGCTGACACTGCGGACCACGGTCTTGGTCATGGTTTCCATGAGGGTTTGGGGTTGACGGCCAGCGGGTTTGCTGCGCGTGGGTGCTGTGTAGTTATCGGCAGGTAACGAGTTCCGGCGCGAGTCTTCACGATGGGTGCTGTTATCGTGAGGTGTGGGTGTCGATTCTGCACGACCACGTATCTTTTCATACGCCGATTCACGGTCGATGATTTGTGAATAATAAGCGCCGACCGAGCTATTGCTGATCTGGGCTTGACGTTCCTCCTTGGTTACCGGGCCAAGGCGTGAGCCGGGTGGACGGATCTTTACGCGCTGCACCGGGGTGGGTACGCCCTTGTCATCCAGCAGCGACACCAATGCTTCGCCGATACCCAACGCAGTAATGGCCTCCGCTGTGTTGAGTTTGGGATTTGGGCGAAAGGTGTCGGCCGCAGTGCGCACGGCTTTCTGATCGCGCGGCGTGAAGGCGCGTAACACGTGCTGCACTCGGTTGCCCAGTTGACCTAAGATCGTCTCGGGAATATCCAAGGGGTTTTGCGAAATAAAATAAATACCAATCCCTTTGGAGCGGATCAGCCGCACGACCTGTTCGACCTTTTCCATTAACGCCTTGGGCGCGTCACTAAACAGCAGGTGTGCTTCATCAAAGAAAAATACCAGACGTGGTTTATCCTGATCGCCGACTTCAGGTAGCTCTTCAAATAACTCTGACAACAGCCACAACAGGAAAGTGGTGTAGAGCTTGGGGAATTGCATTAATTGATCGGCCGCGAGTACATTGATCATGCCACGGCCAGTGGCGTCGGTGCGCATCAGATCGGACAACTGCAATGCCGGTTCACCAAAGAATTTTTCCGCACCTTGTTGTTCCAGCACTAACAGATTACGCTGAATCGTGCCGATGGTGCTGCTGGAGATGTTGCCGTAGCCTGTTTTCAGCGCCGCGGCGTTGTCGCCTAAGTAGCTCATCATCGCACGCAAGTCTTTGAAGTCCAACAACAGCCAACCCTGATCATCGGCAACCTTGAAGGCGATGTTGAGCACGCCTTCCTGGGTATCGGTTAACTGCAACATGCGCGATAATAACACCGGCCCCATGTCGGAAAGCGTGGCGCGTACCGGGTGACCCTGCTGACCGAATACATCCCAAAACGTGACAGGGAAGGTTTCGGCGCCGTAATTAGCCAGGCCGATTTCCTGGGCACGTTGCAGTAATTTCGGGTTGGCAGTGCCGGGTTGGGCGATGCCGCTGAGGTCGCCTTTGACGTCGGCCATGAACACCGGCACACCGATGCGGGAAAAGCCTTCGGCCAACACCTGCAGAGTGACAGTCTTGCCGCTGCCGGTGGCGCCGGCGATCAGGCCGTGGCGGTTAGCGTAGCGTGCTTGTAATTCAATGGAGTCTTCGCCCTTGCCCAGGAAAATGGTATTGATTGACATAGTAGTGATGAGGTTCCGTTGGAAATGAGTGCGAATATTTTGTACTAAATCCGCACATAAATATATTAATTTGTTTGGTTATTGCAAGGAACCCGATGATGCAATGCGCGATATACAAATCAGAACGCAAGGCGGATACGTACCTATACATCGAACAGGCGGATAATTTTGATCGCGTGCCAACAACCTTGCTGGACAAACTGGGTTCGCTTAAGCCGGTCTTACACCTGGAGCTATCCGCACAGCGCAAGCTGATTGGCGCGGATGTGATTGTGGTGATGCAACAATTAATCGCGCAGGGCTATTATCTGCAGTTGCCACCGGGTAAACGCGCTGACACTGCGCTGCATACATTACCTCCCCTTTGAAAAGGGGATTTATAAATGGGTCAGTCGCGGATTTTGATTTGATTGCGGCCGGATCGTTTTGCCTCGTAAAGTGCAGTATCGGCGCGTTGAATCAGGGATACGGTGCCATCGCCCACGCGATATTCGGTAATGCCAATGCTGATGGTGATACGAATTTCGTGATTCGTTACTTTTAATACGGAGCCAGCAATTTGGCTGCGCATACGTTCTGCTACCTGTTGGGCGACGTCCATCGTTGCACCCGCAAAAATAACCATGAATTCTTCGCCACCATAACGACCAAGCATATCCATGCCGCGAATGGCCTTTCTGTCGAACAGCGACGACGCGGCGACGTCGAGCGCGAGCTTGATGTCTTTGCCGAGCGTGAAGCCGGCGGCCTTGACCGCCGCGACCACGTGGCCCAGCGCGACGCCGTTGTTGCCGAGGCCCTTCACCGAGAAGCCCGCCTCGTCGCCCCGGCTCAGCGCTGAGGCGCCGTAGGTTTCGCGCA
>JANNJI010000572.1:0-3620 GCA_031405795.1 Gammaproteobacteria bacterium | reverse complement strand
GTTTAGTGGATACCATTTAGGAACAGTTATTTAGCCACCTGTTGAAAAACGCAGAACCTACTGAGAATGCTTTAAACCGACTCACGTCGATAGCCAGAAGCCTATTGATATCTATGGATTCCGGCTTGTACTGCGTTTGGCCGGAACGACGGATCGGGGTTCGATGTCGAAGTTTTTCAACAAGCGGCTTGTGATTTGTAATCCATTTTTTTCCGTCAAAATAGATAATCGCGTCGTTGTTACATACTATTTCCCGATAACCATTTCGGCTGGTAGCCAAGACCCCGATTCTATCGCAAGCATACTCTAAAATTCGTTACCTCAAGCATTTTTTGTTTCACAAGCACTTGCTTATTCTCTTCAACAAACGAGTAATCCGCCCATCTCTCCTCCTGACAGACTCACTAAGGCATCCATAACGCCATCACCATTAAAATCCGCTTCCTTCTCAATACTCACGGCGTAGGCTGAAGGCTCTTGTAATTGTTGGCCATCTTTATTGACGATGAAGCGTCACTCATTTCAGCCATACCCGCGTTGCCTTAATTTGACCATAACACTTCGCCTTTGACCGAGGCTATTGCCAGACGCGGAACATCGTAAGCCAGAAACACGATGACATTCATCGTACCCAGTAGCAGATGCGTGGGTAGTGCAGTGAGGGCGTTGTAAGCCAGCACGCTGGCGGATTGCGCCTGATTAAAACTGATTTTGGCCAAGCCTTTTATCACGTCATAACTCACCTGCGCGGCATACACACTGGTAGTAACCGCACTGACGAGCACTACAATACTGACACAGGCAATCGGGCTGGCAACAATGACAACGATCTGATTCATGGCAACCACCACAAGACCGATTATCACGGTGAACGGAATGGCGGCGTACAACAGCATCGAGAGTGCTGTCAACAATCCGCCTTCAACCGTGGGTGAAACCAGTTTCACAGCCATTGCGGCGATATAGTACAACCCAAATCCGGCGGTCTGTATTGTGCGGCCGCAAACGATAACGGCCAAGGCCACCGGCAGAAAAATTAATATTGAAACCCCTTTCACCATGACAGTGACGCCCTGCACGATTGAACGGACAATGGGTTTGATCAGGCCTGCATACATCGCCTCACAGTAACCAACAAAGATGTGGCCAAGGCCGGAGAAGGCATTGCCGCAGTTGCCTGATTTTTCATACGCTTCGTTGAACGACCCTTTTGCTTGCGCAAACGCGTCGCCCCAATGGCCTGTCACGCGCAGAAGTATTTTTTTTGTAGCGGAACGTGTCAGCTCGCGAACCTGATTTGCATCGTTTCTGATCGCTTTGTACCAGCGACTCGGGAGTCTTATGATGGCGGCGCGGTCTTCCGCTGTGCGTTTCGCCAGGGTCATGTTTCCCTTGACGAAACGTTGCCACGCCAGCCTCAGAATTTCTGCGCCATAGCGCCGTTCATTCTTGATTAGTTTTTTGGTGAAGGCCAATCCCTGCTTGCTATGCCTGGTACCACCTGCATAGATATCTTTGCCGAGTTGCACACCTTCTTTGCCAGCCACCAGCATGTTTTCTCCATACTTTGCACTGCGTGTTTGTACATCGTCAATGACACACGATATGGCGCGTCCCGAGGCCGTGATGGAATGTGCCTTGGCATAACGAAACGTCTTTGCGCTGGAACTGACGACAAACCAGCCTTGCCGGTAAAGCGATAAATGACCGCGCAGATTGGACACGGTGACGTAAAGAATTTCGGAGAGGGATTTCTTGACGCTATTTCCCGCTGGCATAACGATCTCCTTTTACTAAATGCACCACCCATTTTGCGCCTTCAAGCGACAGCAGTATATAAGCAACATCGGCCACGGCCAGCACAACATGTGCGCTGAGTTGCAGTAGGATACTATAGATAATGATAAGGCCTGCTCCCAATTCGTAAATAACCGGGACCACCACGGCCTTGATCAGTTCATAAGCGCCCAATACAGCACCCGCGATGACCGCGGCGATGAAGCCGCCAACCAGTACACTGCCCGCCGCGACATGACCGGTTATCTGTGTGATCATTTCGCCTGCAACACCTGCGATCACAATGAGGCTGCCAGCAACAGCGGTAATGACACCGACCACGACGCCAAACGTGCTGCCACCGACGGCAATACCCACGGTGAAAAGTGGCGCACCCACATATTGCACGATCTTGCCCACGACGTAACCGCCACTGGCGATGACGACCGCTGTCATTTTACCTACCACATAAGTACCAGCAGTGGCGACTGCGCCGACCAACAACTCACCGCCTGCCAGTAGCTGTCCGCCTATCAGCACAACGACGCTGAACAAACCCACCGCAGCAGCACTGACACCGGGTGCAATAATTTCATATACCAAAACCACGCTGTTTGAAATCGCCTGTACCAGCGCAAGTATCACCGCGACACTTGCATTCAGCGCAAGCCGTACGGGGAAAATAACGATGTTAACAATGGCGTAGCCAAGCAAGGCGCCCGTCATTTTTACTACCGGTTTGATGGCAGCATCCCACAGAATGCCCTGCATGATCCAACGCAGTGCTTTGAGCAAGGCAAAGGTATAACCAGTATCATGCTGCGCACTAAGTTCGCTGCGCGCTTTTCGAAAGGAGGTCTTTATATCGTTTGTGTAGTGGTTACCGCGGATGGTGTCGACAAACAAGTGCGATAGCTCTCTGGATAATCCTGCACGCTTTCTATTTGCGTTTTGATAGACGCCAATAAATTTTCCGGGCGAGACACATTCCGCAATATTTTTAAGGTGCTCGCCGAATTTGGCTGGCAATGCGGCGTAATCTTTTACGAATTGCTCGCGGGCATCAGCGGCATGTCTGCGTGATGCACGGCGGCTGGCTTGGGCAGTGCGGCGTGCTAAATGGATCGTAGCTGCCCACATCCTTGCCAAGGTGTTGCTCGTGCCCTTGCTAATGGCGCCACCGGCAAGGAGGGAGCCCCGTGCCAGTTCATCGCCCGCCTGCATAGTGGAATGAAATACCTTGCTGGAATAGGTACGCGATGCGTTGACTGTGCTGCGGATCCGGCGCAGTGAAGAGCCTGCCATGCGTGTACCAAAGCGGGTAACCGCACGCGCACCGCTGGCGATATCACTGGTGCCTTGTTGCAGGGCGACGGCAATATTACGGGTTATTTTCATCCCGGCCCGTGCCAAGCTGACCGACTCGCGTGCGCGTGCGATTGATTCCTCGAAGGAACGACGTGCACGCACGCCCGCCATTTGCAAGGCCAGCGCAAACGTGCCCGGACCGGGTGGCACAATGTGGATGGTTGTCAGGATTTCAAACGCGCCGTCGTTGTAGAGTGTGGTATGGCCTGCGACGGCGAGTTTTTTGGTATTCTTCAGTGGGTCACGGCCGGGTTGGTGCGCGTCGGAAATCGGCGCCGTGTCGGCAAGCGTCTTAGTGGTTTTCATTATTGTTCTCCTGTAACAGAAAATCTTCAGTTATTTTTTCAGTACCTTATACACCATGTCCAGATTCGGCTCACTGATCTTGCCACCTGTTTCTTTGATAAAGAATTTCATGTCTTTGTCCTTGTCGCGTACGGTCATGAGTTCCTCGTATTCCTTTACGGGAATCATAG
>JANNJI010000571.1:0-3193 GCA_031405795.1 Gammaproteobacteria bacterium | reverse complement strand
TTATTCGGTTTGCTGATACCGCTGTAAACGACATAAAATTTTCCCGGTACGATCTCTTCATAACCCAACTGTGAATCGGTGGTGCCGGGTAACTTGTCCTCACATTCCTGTACTGTCATCACGGCGGCCTGTGCGGTTGATAACATGGCCCATGCGGCAATGGGGCTACTCCATTTAAAAAAGAAATATCGAATACTCATTGGTTTTCTCCCTCGGGTGATGGTTTGAACCACAGACAACGCAGCAAGGAGTAATGGGTTGACGTGTGCAGTCACCTATTCTATTAAATGGTCTCGGATTGAGAACGTGCACACACAATAAAATGACACGGTAGGATTAACGTGTCATGTTCATTGGTTGTGTTGCAGGGGAAATAGAGGGGTTGGTATGGCAAGCCAGTGTGGCGGGCGCAACACTGGGTCGGTTTATTCGTGATGCAGCACAAACGCCTTTTCGACCGTGAAATTGCCCACGCCGCGATGACTGGTCATAGTCCAGCCTTGGGCGTTTAAAAACGTCGTCATGTCGCGATTCATCTCGGGGTTGCCGCAAATCATGACTCGGTCGAGTTGTGGGTCAGCCTTGGGCAAATGATTCATGCTGAATACCTCAGCGGATTTAAATAAATCCGAGCAACGTTGATTCACCTCAAAGGATTCACGTGTCACGCTGGGGACATAGATCAAGCGATCACCGGTGAGTGATTCGATTTCTTGCTTATAGGCCAGTTCTTTTACCGTGCGCACGGTGTGCATCAGAATGACACGTTCAAACGCCTGGTAGGTCTCGGTGTTGCGGATCAGGGACATGAACGGCGCCAGACCGGTACCCGTTGATAACAGATAAAGATGGCGGCCGGGTTGTACATATTTGAGGGTAAGGCAACCCGTGGACTTGCTGTTGACCCACACGCCGTCGCCCTCGCGCACCTTCGCCAAGCGGCTGGTAAGCAGCCCATCGGGCACGTGGATACTTAAAAACTCAAGGTGTTGTTCGTCATTGGTGGACACAATCGAATAAGCGCGACCGACCAGTTTGCCTTCGACGCGCAGGCCAATCGTCACGAATTCGCCGTTCTCGAATTTGAACTCAGGTGGGCGGGTAGTGGTAAAACTAAACGTTTTGTCCGACCATTGGCGGACGGAGGTGACGCGTTGTTCGGAATAGGGCACAGCTAAACTCCTGATATTATTTAGAATACACAACAGGCTTATTGCCCATGGTGAGGTACTGGCGCATTTTACCTCGTATAACATCGAAAGCAAACTGACTCAGCGTCTGGGTCGGCGCTCCACCGGCAGGCCCCACACCCCCACGCCGCGCTTATTGGCGATTTTTTCCAACGCGTGGTATTCAAACGGTGCGTCTGGCAAGGCCAGTGCCCAGCCCCGTTCGAGCAAGTAGGCCGAGAGATCGATGTCGTTGACCGTGCAAACGGCGGTGATAGTGTCGTCGTCGTTGCGTGCGCGTGGCTCGCAGTTTACAAAGTTCACGCCGATCTTGAAATCCAGTGCCAAGGCCGCATGCGTGCTACAAGTCGGTGGCCGTTCGAAGTCACGGCACTGTTGTCCCGTGGCCGGAATGTGAATGCCGGACAAGCGATAGGTCTCGCCCCGGATCCGCAACGAACCGTCCTCCTGCACGAAGGCGTAACTCGATACCGCGTAGGCCGATGTCACCCACGGTAACCCCACGGCAAGGACCGCAACAATGAGGATTATGGTGCGACGGTTAAACATGGCAGACTCCGCAGGCAGATGTAGTATATATATAGGTGTAAGACTCAACGCCATACTTCCTAACCTAGCGTGAACCCATGCTGAATACGACCGTTTTATGTAGAACCCGCTTCGATAACGGTTTGCCTCTGCCTTTTCAGCGTTGACAGTCTCCGCCGCACGCTGGAACTTGAGCAACGTGTGGCTATCCATTTCATGCGTCTCGTTAGTACATAACTCGAGATATTCACAATTCTTAACCACTATCGATATTTCCCGAATTACATGAACCGAAAAAACAACGGGACTCAATGTTCCGTTACACCATAGACTTTATATTTTTAATATATTCAGCAGAAAGTAAACCTGTTTCTTGAGCCGTCTTAGCCCCCAATCGCGACTGTTACCACCGCGGCGCGCACGCCGCCGTTGCCATCGGTCACAACATAAACGAAGTAATCAGTTTTGTTGCTCATTGCTGCCGGGGGCGCGTAAGTTACGACAGCTCCATTCCGGGCAACACTGCCACCCAAACTGGTGGTGGTGTGCGCCAAGTTGTACGACAGTGTGTTGTTGTCGGCATCGCTCGCGAGCGTCGCCAGATTAATTTGCCGGACTACTCCCGCGGCGGTCTGCACCGTGGCAAAGGCGGCGTTGGGGATTGTGTTACCCGACAATGAGCCGATGAAGTTGTCGAGGTAGGCCGTCTCCGCAGCGATCACGGTGGGTTCGATCCCCAGAAAGCCATGAAAATCGAAGGCGCCACAGTCATTGGGTGTGACGTTGGCGGATGCCGTGATAACCCGTACACCGCCCGTAACAATGGCATTGGAAGAAGAAATACCGATGCCTGAAAGGTAGGAACTTAGTCTATCAAACAGAATTTGGGAATTAGGCGGTGTGCTGACGAAGCAACGATCATCATTATGCCAAAGAACGCGTGCTGGACGTTGTACAAAGGTCGACTGTAAATTGACGGGTTGCACCGGGAGGACGTTAGGTAGAACCGCTTCCACGTACCGGCCGGACCCGCTGGTAACCGGACTCGATATTTGAATTCCCGAGGCGATCAGGTTATTGGCCACCACCGACATGGCGCCGCGGCTGGTTCCGGCCAGAATCAGTGGCAGGTTATCCGTATTCACCAGCCTCAATACCGCGAGCATGTCCACGGCGTGATCAACCGAAATACGGTAAGCATCGACGTCGGCTTCGACATCGGCGCGATCCGAAGGACGATCCACCACCACTGCTAGATAACCGGCTTCGGCGACAAGTTGCGCCGTGCGGATAACGAAGTTACCGCCAATGGCTGTCACGTTGCCAGTCACCGCGTCACCACCGGTGAAGTTCGCGTTCAGGTTGCCACCTGCGATCAGGATCACTGCCGCTTTGGGTAATGCGCCATTTGACGGACGATGGACAGCGTATTTTACCGTGACCGGCACTCCGGCAGCGGTCACCCGTGTATTGGC
>JANNJI010000570.1:0-2023 GCA_031405795.1 Gammaproteobacteria bacterium | reverse complement strand
GGCTTGGCCTCAGCCGGACAACCCATGCTGAGCAGCTCAAGCGCGGTGTTTTGTATCTTTTTAAATTTTGTATCAGACATTGCTTGTTTCCGAAATCAATGTAGTAACGGTATCATAATACGTGAGTGAATTATTACTAAGTCACATGAAATGGATACCCTCCAACCAAGACGCGCCGTAAATACATCCGTGTAGGCTCGTCAGCCGCATCCCTGCGGTTGACGGTCTTGGTTGGGAGGGTATCCATTTCATGCGCCACGTTAGTAACTAGCGTCCTATACTTTTTACCATCATAGGCATAGCAGCAACACCCTTTGGGTCAACTAACCAAAAGTTATCTTTTCCGGTGCAACGCGTCTTAATAAGGCTGTGTTCTTGCTCTGGTGATAGTTGTGCATCACCTTCATCATTGTTATATGTTCCCTGTACGATGATGTTATCCTTGGGCACAAGCGCTATGCGCTCTGGCGACGTATCGTCGCGCACGATATACCATGTGGACCCTTTAGAAAAAATTAAATTATCGCCAAATATGTTTTCCAGCTGAAGCTACGGTTCATTCTGTTAGGTGACGCATTAAACCGGGGGTACTCGGTTTGGTGCTAATCCATTGTAACGCCTTCTCATAGCCTTTCCAGCGGTTACTCTGGGGCTATCGAATCAAACAAAGCATGAGCCGTCGCGGTAACTCCTGGGATAAGGCACCCATGGAGCGTTTCTTTCGCAGTTTAGAAGCTGAATGGGTGCCGACTACCGGATATGCCTGGCCGGACGAGGCCGAGTTACGGAATCACGAATTACATTATCGGGACTTTCAATCAAGTACGGTCCTCTGCTCACAACGGTGGATTAGCTCTGAATGTGGCTGAGCAGCAATATTGAATTGAATACAATTCGATGAACAAAATAACTTGACCAATTTAGGTTGAAATTGATAGGGTAGGAGACAAGCACAGACAGGTTGTGTTTATTCGACTATTAACCGGGTACTGTTGAAAAATAATATGAAAAAAATATTTCTATTTTTCCTGACGTATTTCTTTTGTGTCTTAAGCTATGCAGAGGACAAAATAAAGACAAAATATATTTACAAAAAAGATACGGCCGCATACCGGGAAATAATAGATGAATATTGGGATCCAAATAAAAATGTAACTATGATCATAGATATAAAATCTGCACGGGGATATTTCTTGTGGTTCTTTGAAAAAGAATTAAAAGAAGAAACTCGAGATGCCGGAACTGATAATGCTTTTAAAGTAAAATATCACAACCTTTATGCCCACCTTATGCTTCATGATCATGGCGGCTTAGTTGAGATAGCGAAATTCCAGGATTTTGGTAACGAGGTTTATTTCCCGGAGTTCGAATATCCTTATTGCCTGGTAGATGATGCTGATAATGATGGTGCGCCTGAATTCTATCTTACCTATTTTGGTCATGCTGACGGACTGGACGATAAACCGCTAAAGCTGATTATATATAGCACTAATAAAACTGTTAATTCCAAGTATTCAAAATCAAAAGCTACTGCCTGGTATCCAGGGGGTAATGAAGATGCTGTATATCATGTTGAGTATGATGCAAATTGGAAGAAACTGCCAAAAGACGTACAAGCAAAAGGTATAAAAATATTGAATAAATTCAAGGAAGGATATTAAAGATTCAGTCAGCGTATGGTTCTGCAAGTATATTGAAATATTAATAGGTCAAACTCCATATTCCGTACTTGAATCAAAAAATCGGGCTGTCACATTTTTATGTTAAAGTTACCGCAGGAAAAATCACATGAAACCAAAACGCACCTTGTTATCCTGGAGCAGCGGCAAAGACAGCGCGTGGTCGTTGCATCTGTTACGGCAAGACCCGGAAATCGAGGTGGTGGGATTGGTCACGACCATCAATGAAGAATTTCAACGGGTGGCCATGCACGCCGTGCGCGTCGCGCTACTGCAACAACAGGCGGCGGCGGTGGGCTTACCACTGTTGACAATCAGTCTTCCGCATCCGTGCAGCAATGCCG
>JANNJI010000569.1:0-1720 GCA_031405795.1 Gammaproteobacteria bacterium | reverse complement strand
GAGGATTGCTGCAATGATTTTCTTCTCAAGCTCAGTTGGCGGCGACAGAGTGAACATCTCTACCAGCGCATTTTTCGAATCTTCGTATTGCGAGGATTGAAACTTCATCTTAGTCAGCACCTCCTCTTTCTCCGTGCTGTTGGTTGACAGAACCAGATAGAGAAACCCTTTTTCCTGCTCGCTCAGTGCGACATTCATCGTCTGTGCGAGCCCGAGCTTCGCATTGTTTTGCAGGACGATGTTGTTCACACTGCCTTGAAGCTTGTGCATTCCGCCAACGCCGATCAGTCCTAGTAGCAGAATGAACATGAGTAATATACCAAAACCAATTGCCATACGTATGGCGACCGCAAGGTTGGCAACCCACCTGGTCAAATACACTAAGATTTTCATGTTCATTTTCCTTCATAGACTCAGCGTGTCAACGAGAGACGGATCGGTCAAAGGCCAATCCGGTCTCGCTGTACGTGCGACGACTACTTGCAGTCGGGTTTGTTTGCGTGCGGATAGTCCGGATGCCCTACACAGAAGTCCTTGTCGTTCTCCACCACGGCACCGTCATAGGTTGCAGTGATTTTTTTGTACTTGGTAATATCATACCGCTTGTTCGCGCAACTTGACTTGGCCTTACTCGCGCACTGTAACGCGCTGGCGACAGGCACTTTCTCGGTGCAACTCTGTTTGCCATCGCACTTGCTATAACTCTCCTTCTCTTTTCCCGGACAACTGGTTCGGGTAACTTGAAGAACACAATCCCCCGCATACGCAGTACCTATCGTGAGTAAGAATAACGCCAATGCAAAACCACTTTTTTTACGTAACATGAAACTCTCCTTTAAAATGATTAATGATAGACCGCTCAGCTTGAAAACCCGCCGATGCCAGCCAAAGGGCCGGTATCCGGGTCGTACTTCTCCCGGATTTCGCCACGCTCCATCCGGGTTACAACTACTACGACTACTGGGTTGTATTCGTCTATCGCTGAACAAAAACCAAAGCGGCTGAGTATGTATGGGCCGATTTGACTGAAATGCTCATCGTTTAACTTTCAGGCCAACCGCCTTATGTCGGAATAAATGTTAATTTAAAACTGCTGCCATTGATCATCATGGCTGTTGCTGCTGTTGGCTTTAGCCGCCATGGGTGTAACTTTAGGTTTTGCAGCCTGCTCATCATGATGCCCACTACCCTGACCATTGACTTTGCTGACACGAGCGGGCCTCGATTTGACCAGCTTGACCGGCGTTGGCGTCGGTGCGGCGGCTTTATACGACATGCCACTGCTGCTCGCCGCTGACGCGTCGGTCTGGAAGAAACTCACCAGCTCGACCATGCGTTGCGCCTGTTCTTCCATGGATTTGCTGGCGGCCGCTGCCTCTTCCACCAAGGCCGCATTTTGTTGCGTCACTTCATCCATTTGCATCACGGCCTTGTTCACCTGTTCGATACCGGTGGATTGTTCCTGACTGGCCGCTGCAATCTCGGCGACGATGTCGGTGACCTTCTTCACGCCATCGACAATCTCGGTCAGCGTCTTACCAGATTCATCCACCAACGCCGAACCGTTCTTGACCTTCTCAACCGAGTCGCTGATCAAATCCTTGATCTCTTTTGCCGCACCTGCGGAACGTTGCCAGCGCCGCGCCGCTGTTCAGTGCCGAGGCCGCCGCCGCCGAGGCGTTCAAGGCGGCGCTGCTGCCGTCCGCTGAAGTCTCCGCCG
>JANNJI010000568.1:0-3121 GCA_031405795.1 Gammaproteobacteria bacterium | reverse complement strand
CGGGACGCGCAGCGACAGTTTCGCCGCCGACACCTGGGCCGTGCTGCGGCAGGCGGGCGACGCGCATCTGCCCACGCTCGCGATCGGCGTCGGCGCGCTCGCGTTGATGCTGGCCAAACGGGGCGTAACTCAGGTCGCTCGCTAAGTTCACGGTACTCCCCGCAATCACAGCGTTAACGGCACTGACATTGTTAGCCGCATCATAGAGGTAAGTAATGCGAGTGCCGGAAGGATAGGTCAGCGTGGACAGTCGGCCTTGTGCGTCGTAACTGTAATTGATGCCTTGATGTGCGGTGACTTGGCCAAAGGCGTTATACGCATACGTGACGGTTTGTGTACCTTGTGTGACGGTACATACGCGGCCTGTGCCATTGGTGCAATTGTCATAGACATAGCGGGTATCGTTATTACTGCCAGGGGCATCCAGCGCACTGAGACGATTCAGTGCATCGTAACTGTCATTAAACACCTGGGCTTTTGCATCGGTACGCGTAACAAGATTACCCACCGCATCGTAACTGGACGTTGTGTTACCCGTATCCGGCGAGGTTTGCGATAACACATTGCCTAAGTCATCGTAAACATAATTCGTCGTGCCGTTGTTGGGATCGGTGACCGTGGTGAGTTCATCGTTGACGTTGTAACCGTACTGAGTCAGTGCGTTTTGCGTGGTGACATCGGTGCCGTTCACATCGGCGGTGGTGGTGGTTAAGCGTTTGAGCGCGTCGTAACTGTAATTGGTTTGTACCAATTTACCGTCTTTGTGTTGGCTCAACGTGCCATCGGCCGCGACGCTCAAGCGGCGGGTTTCATTGGCTTGTGCGGTACTGGCAAGGCGATTATACAAATCAAAGGTCTGGGTAAGCTGACGACGCAAGCTCCCTGTACTGTCGTACAGGTTTTCCTGTTCTTTATTGCCTTCGGTGTCGAGTACATAATCCAGGTGATTACCCAGTGCATCAGTAACACGTGTTAACCGGCGCGCTGCATCGTAACTAAAGGTGAGTGTGCTGGCACTGGCGGTGCCATACCCACTGGTGATGGTCTGCACTTCGCCGGTGGGTAAATAGGTCCAATAAGAGGTCCGTGTAGTACTCCCGTCGGATTGTGTCAGCGTTTGCAAGCGATCATTACCGGGATAATAACTGTACGTGACGCTCACACCATTCGGACGTGACTCGCTGTTGAGTTTACCCGTGGCGGTGTATTGCAAATTATCCCGCGCAACAATGCCGTTGGCGAGTGTCACGCGACGCAGACGGCCACGGTTATCACCATTGCTCGGATCATTCGTGTAATAGTCCAGCGTTGTGATATCAGACACATCGCTGCGTGGGCCGTCGATTTGCGAGAACTGATTCAGCGGGCCGTTGTACTGCAACGCTACGTTACGACTTACCGCCGTACAGGAAGGCGTGTAACCATTCACCGCAATTTGCGTGACGTTGGCATTGGCGTCGTAGGTGTACGTGGTGATCTTTTTCTGTGCAGCACAAACCGACGGTGCCGTGATGGTCTTGGTTCTGTGAACAAAACGTGCATCGTAAGTCAGATCCACGCGTTTACTCAATGCGGTGCCTGCCGCAACAATCTGGTAACCGGGATTATTATTGGCGTCGTATCCGCCAATTTGGGTGATCAGATTATCTTTATTAAGGCTGATAACACGATTAGCGCTGTCATAAGCATACGTGGTGTTGGTTGCATCACAAGTGGCACAGCCGGGACCACTAAAGCTTGTGGGCAAGTACATTCCGTTTTGCTGAACGAAGCTGTAGTTACTGACCTGTCCACGACTGTTGGTAACCTGGCGTTGGCTTGGGCTGACATAAGCAAAGCTTACAGCCTCCACACCACCGGCGTGGGTACTGGACGTAGCGCGACCTTGATTGTCATAGGTCCAGCTGGCGTAACGCACATTTCCTTCGTCGGTAATGCCCGTGAGTAAATTGGCATTGGCCGCGTCTTCATAATGATAACGGCGCGTGACATTATCGGGCCGGTTCACTTGGGTGAGATTATTATTGCCATCGAATTGGTACGTCCAGGTGCGCGCCGCCTTGTCCGTTACAGAAGACAGATGCCGCGCTGCATCATAGGCAAACGCTAAGCTGTCACCCAGCTGGTTGCTCACTTGGTTTAGCAAGCCACTGCTGGCGTCATAATTAAACGTGACTTGATTTCCTGCCAAATCCTGCACGGCGGTGATGCGGCCATTGCTGTCGTACAATTCAATTTGATCATTCTCCGTCACCACACGGTAACCCGTGGCCGTGCCTTCCAGTTTAATTGCACTATTGGGCTGGCCTTGCCAGACAGTACCCAGTTTTGTAAACCGATAGCGTTCGCCATTGGGGCGCTGCAACCACATCGCCACGGTATTGCCGCTTGGGTTATACACAAACGTGGCGGTGGGTGATTTGGTATGTACCGGTACATACGCCACGCGGTTCACACCGGAATAGACATAACAACTGTCACTTTCCCAACGGCTGGTGGTGTTGGTGGTATCGAATTTGGTGACAAAGGTTTTAACCGTACTCCACCCTTGTTCACAGGCTTGTTGGCGCAATTTAAATTGCGCGGACGAATAAGCGGACGGTTGTTTAAACACAAAGGTTCGTTCCGGAGTCAGTTCATACGAATAACTGTGCGTCCACTTTTTACCAATGGCGGTGTTGGTCTTGGCATTGCTATTGTAATAACGCGCAAAGTCTAAGGCCTGCGCGCCACTGCCGACACGATCGACTTCAGTTTGATATTTATTACCGTTGAGCGGATTGCACGGATTGCCCGCACCTGCTTTATTGCAGCCACCGGTTTCTTCTATGTCAGCGGGGTCGATGAAGTAGGTAGCTTTGTCGGTAATAATGCTGCTCTCAGCACTGACCGATATCCCGTTTGCCGAGATCGCGACGACTTTGAAGGTGTGGGTCCCTTGGCTGAAATTCCCCGCATCCAAGGTCGTATTGAGCCAGGCGTTATAATCAAACGGGACCGAGGTGGTGGTAAATGACCTGTATGCTTGCAGCCCATTGTCGATGTATAAATAGACTGTGCCCGCGTTGCCGCTGACCACCGGCTTGAAGGTGACTGTGCCGGTAAAATTAAAGGCCCCCAC
>JANNJI010000567.1:0-14024 GCA_031405795.1 Gammaproteobacteria bacterium | reverse complement strand
CATAACCTCTTACCTCTCTTGGTCAATGAGTGGGGAAATAAACCCACATCATGGCTCATTCGCCTATTGCAGTAACGACAAGACATTCTGCGGAGAAGCATTCGCCTGCGCCAACATGGCTGTACCAGCCTGTTGCAAGATCTGCGCACGAGTAAGCTCGGCAGTTTCTTGCGCAAAGTCGGCATCACGAATACGCGACCGGGCAGAAGTCAGGTTTTCAGAGTTGGTCGACAAGTTTGCAATCGTCGAACCAAACCGGCTCTGAATAGCACCAAACTTGGCGCGCTGTGCATTCACAGTATTTAATCCGGAATCCACAATGGCCATCGCCTTGTTAGCCCCATCTACCGTGCTGATATCAATGTCCTGCACAGCGTTGAGGTGTGAAGCCTCCTGTGCCATCATAACTGACACACCAGCCGTACCTGTTACACCGAAAGACTTATCCGAATCAAAGACAACCTGACCACTGATGACGGCCACATCCATCGAACCATCGGCACCTAACACGGCACCACCACCCGTCGCGGAACCACCCACGGTGATATTGCCCGAGTTGGGGTTAACCGTATCACTGAGCATGATGTTGTTACCGGTATTGTTGACCAGCTTAATACCTCGACCATCATCGCTGACGCGTGCGGTAACACCCGTCTTGGATGACACATCATTGAACGCGGTGACTGCTGCGGATAAGCCATCATTACCTTCGGTCCCTGCCAAGGTAAATGAAATGGATTGAGCCTGTTTGTTGTCAGATTGAATATCAAGGGTGTACGAGCCTGACGCACTGAACGAAACTCCCATTTCGGTGCGTGCATACGCGCCTACTCCGGTTTCATTGGTCAGCGCCGCCACTTTCTCTGCCACTGTCTTGGAGCTGCTACCTGCTTCAATTTGGATTTGACGCGTGCCTAAGCTACCTGCAACTGTGAGGATTTCACCTGTGGCATAACGATTGGTTGGGCCCGCTGAGGCTGCCATGCCTTCGACACGATGGTTACCAAACTGTGCCGTACGGAAGTTATTGGTCGTGGTCTGAATGGTTTGATTGGCATTGGCACCTACTTGGAAAGCCGCTGTACCAAATGTTCCATCCAGGAGTTTCTGGCCGTTGAATTCCGTATTAGTTGCTACACGATCCAATTCCTGCACCAGCTGTCCAACTTCTGCTTGCAGCGCTTGACGATCTGACGCTGAGTTTGTGGCATTCGCCGATTGCACAGACAGCTCACGGATACGTTGCAGGATATTGCCGGTTTCTGACAACGCACCTTCTGCGGTTTGTGCTAAAGAAATGCCATCATTCGCATTTCGCACGGCCTGATTCAGACCACGGATTTGCGAAGTAAAACGCTCTGAAATCGCCAAGCCTGCCGCGTCATCTTTTGCGCTGTTAATACGCAAACCAGAAGATAACCGTTGCAGTGATACCTTCAACGCTTCTTGCGAAGTATTGAGGTTACGTTGCGAATTGAGCGACATGGTATTAGTGTTAATGACTTGAGGCATGACGCTATACTCCTTCTCATCTCTTATCCCAGCACAAATAGCGATTGTGCATGGGGATTAAATTTAGCGGATATACCCCAAATAGTGGCGTATTCACCGCTGCCGAATTGAGTAGCGTCCGGGGGTAAGCCTGCTTTATAGGTGATGGAAAAAAACGACCTGGATAGCGTCGCATTTTAAATGTGCCATAACTGATTGATAATGATGGTATTTTATGCGTTAACGCGGTTGCATGGCGAATCGATTTCTGGGGCAGTGATGAAAGCGTTCATGTGATCAGGCTCACATACAACGAGTAAGCGGTGCAGGGCAGGACAGGAAACAGTGACGAACAATTTTAACCGGCAAACTCACTATCGCGGTGACGCCGCTTCCAGCACGGGTACCACATCACTCCATTGATAGGAATCAGCGGGATCGCGCAGTACTTTTTGTTCCCAAAAAAGATAGCTGACGCCGAGTTGCTGTTTTGCATGTTCTGCAAGCGATGGCATGGTCCAATATTTTACTTTGAGTGCAGGGTCGGCATGAGGATGGGCATAACCCGACTGTCCGACAACACTGAATAATAAGCTACGATCCTTGAATGCTTTATAGAAGGGGGCGAAAACCGCCGCCCAGTCATTGTGATCCGGTAATAACTCTGCACCACCCAATATCACACCCTGTGCGCCAACCACGGCGGCAATGTCATTATTAATTTTGGAATTACTCATGCCGGCGGCTATCGACCAGAATACCTTCGATGAAGCAAAGGCCTTCTTAGACGTGCTTAATAAATGAAGCAGGGCAGCACGATGCGCTTCCTCGCTATAGGCATACTTGGTTTTGGTTTGTTCATTGAGCTGAATATCAGGCGTTTTAATCACTACGCCTTCAAAATATATCTCATCATCAAAATGCGCACTTAATTCTGCAAAGAGCAGGTTTAGCCGATCAATAACATACATGTCCCAAACCTTCAACACCGGCATCCCAGTCTGCGCTGACAACATATAGTCTTGGATCAGGTAATCAGGCAGAACTTTATCTGTGCCTCGCGCTGATAAATCAAACTGTATAATTAAATATTTTTTCTGGGAACCGGCGATAGCAAGGTCAGCACGGATTTGCGAAAAGTCGTAGCTGCCAATATCGTTTTCAATCTCACGCCAGGCATATTGTTTTACCATGCCTTGCAAGCCTCGTTGTCCAAGTAATTGGGCTAACTGGCCAGGTGAATTGTTGTGTTTGAGAACAACATAATAGCCAGGATGTTGTTTCGTATTGGATACCACCGCTTGTTTTTCGCTTTGAGCAGCTGTCTGAGCAGGACTATTATCCCCCGATGTGGCGCTGGAGCCGCCGCCACAACTCAGCAGCAAGCCGGAAACAGCCAGGGTGAGTATTAACTTTGGATTGAGCCAGTACATGGCCTACTTTACCCGTTATGTTGACTGCTTAGCAAGCTTGTTGACACTTCACTAAAGTTGTCAAGTAGTTGGCATTGTGAAATACGTCAACTATTTCTGAATGGGGACTGAACGACTGAGTGGTTTTCTCAAAAACAGGATAACTCTATGAAATCAGGCCACAATGGAAAGTGCGGGGTGTCCCGGAAGACGGCCTTAGCCGATATAATCAAACAACGAAAGATCTTGTACACGTGAAAATGCCTTTTGTGAGGCCTGCAACCCGGTTAACTTCAAATTCAGACGACTGACCGCCTCACTATAATCCAGATCCTCTACGCCCGACAGTATCTCCTTGACTTGAATACTCAGCGTATCATTAATGCTTTCCTGACTTTGCATGGCATTCAGGCGAGCACCAACGTTCGCCCGAATTTCCAGTACACGACCCAACGCCTGATCTATACCATTTAATAAGCGGTTGGTATGGTTATGCAACAGCGCGTGTTGCGATGGTGAACCTTGCCCTGCGCGCAGTTCATCAATGTATTTTTGCATGGTAGTGAAGACATCCTGATGGAAACTGGGTCTGATCACAAAAAAATCGCCTGCAGCCGGATTACCGCGGATAAACGTCTGAATACCAGCAAAACTGATATTCTGATCGGAATTATAGATTTGTCCCGGTGGCACAACCACTTTGCCTTGTGCATCAACAACGCTGTAGGTTAAGGGTTCTTTGGGATCGATGCTGACTTGCCGATCAAAAACAATCGCGTACGTTCCTGAAGTATAGTTGCCCGTTGCCACACCGGGGTCAATCACACCGTCACCCTGGTTGGTGGGGCTTTCTAACACTGAAAATTTGCCATTACCATCACGAATTTCACGGAACACATCGCTACCCGAATCATTAATGGCGATCTGCCGCTGCGGTCCGATTTGGGTGAAGCGCTGCCCATCATCACCGTTATAATCAACCCCGCCTTCGGTATTCCGTGAAAATGGTTTAAATGCCGCTTTATTCCCGGAAAAAATATATTCCCCATTGCTGTTACTGCTGTTGGCAAGCCCAACCAATTCATCTTGCAGCTGTTCCATTTCCTGTGCAATAAATGCTCGTGTCTCGTTGGTCTGGCTGTCGTTATTCGCCTGTATCGCTAATTCACGGATACGATGATAAGCATCACCAACACTGGCGAGTATGCCCTCCTCCACGGTGAGCTGGGCGCGGGCTGATTCAATGTTCGACTTAAACTGATTGATATTGTTCAGGACATCATTGAGCTTGATGATTTTTGACGCGGCAACGGGATCGTCCGAAGGTTTAGTTATCTTTTTTCCTGTTGCCACTTGTTGCTGAACCTTGCTGAGTTTCGCCTGCTGTTCCAGCATGGCGTTAATAGCAACTTGTTGAAATTGATTGGAAGAGACACGCATAGGCTTACCGTCTGAAGGCGCTCATTAATATGTCAAACATACTATTGGTTGTGGCAACCACCTGCGCGTTTGCCTGGTATTGATTCTGGAAACGAATCATGTCCGCAGCCTCTTCATCCAGGTTGACGCCGGAGGCGCTTTGCTGTTCAGCTTCGGCTTGATCCAATAATAATTTTTGTGCCTGCCGATTAATCTCCAGTTCGTGTGTCTTGCTGCCCACACGCGACACCAATTGGCCATAGGTCTGTGCATAATCAGACTTGCCTCCCATTAATACCGGCTTGATCTGCAACTGGGCTAATGCCAAGGCATTTTTATTATCACTGGTTGCATCGGTATTAAACTCTATCCGGAAGATATCACCCGCTTTGGGGGCGCCATCTATACGTATATGAAAACCCTGATTGATGCCGCCTGGGATCGGCAAGACCTCTACACCTTTTTGCGGGTCGTAAGCGATCGGTTCTGACACATTGGCTAATTCACCCGCGGACTTATTGTTATCATCACGCACGTGCGGTTCAGACTCTTTTTCCCCGGTGACGCGCATTGACTCGCTGTCGGTTGCTTGCGCTGATTCAGCGGCAGATGCCGCATTTTTTCCACGTTCATATAAGGAAATTGCGGGTGCGTCTGCGGTTGCGGCCAGCTTGGCCTTGATTGGCTTGCCGGTATTATCCAGTAATTCGAAGTGTCTATCATCAACAAATCGAACCACATAGGGCGGACTCAATTCGTCTGACGATGCCGTGAATATTGGGCTTGAGGTATCGGTGATCTTTGTCACTTCAATTGTGGCATCACCCAGGTTATCAATATCCGCCTCAGCCCGTACTGGCGATGCGGCCGCAATTTTATCCACGGATTTTACTTCCAGCTGAAACATGTCCGCCGCCCGCCGCGTTGGTTGAATCAAATATCGGTCGCTTTCTTTGATTGTTGTACCACCCGCAAGGTAAACACGTATGCCATCGGTTTCTATGTCCTGAGGAAAATCCTTAAAACGCGAGACCACTTTGCCGTCATCAAGTCGTAATAATTCGTACTCGCCCTTTTGAAATAATAATTGATAGTTACTGACAGTTAATTTTCCGGCATCCGTTATTTCCACGCCAATCTGCGTGTCGCCTTGATTCTGGATGCTTGGCAAAACCTGTGGCGAGAGCTTATCCAGCTCGACGAAATAGTTACCGCCTAGTTTGTTATTTAAGTCCATACCAAGATGGTGTTGTTCATTCACGGTTTTGGCCACGCCAACAGCAATACGGCCCAGTTCATTTTGCGCCTGATCCAACACCTCGTTACGAAACTTTGTTATACCCCCCAGTTCGCCACCAGCAAGAAACTGGGTTATGACAATATTGCCGCCGCGCCCAACAAACAACACCTCAAGCCGCGTTGGATCCTGATCATTTGGCATCACATCCAGTGTCGAGGCAACATCACCCACCACAATCGTCTGTCCGTTGCCAACAAACACATTCATTCGCCCATCGTCCTGGACAGTGACGCGAACATTGATCTTTTTCGACAGTTCCTGAACCAGCGTGTCCCGCCTATCCAACAGATCATTTGGCGGGCTATCCGATACCTCCCTGGAACGGATGATTGCCTTATTCACCTCCGCTATGGCATTGGCAATATGATTTACTTCCGTCACGATTGCACGAATATCTTTATTGCCGGCATCACGCATTGATTCAAATCGATTATTTAAATAGGCAAATCTATCTGACAAACTCCGTGATGCGCCGAGCATGACTTCACGGGATGCTGTTGCGCTCGGGTTGTTCGCCACCCCATTGATGGCATCAAAGAAATTAGACAGTGCCGGTGCCAGCCCGCCTTGCGGATCAGCGAGCATATTATCGACCTGGCTGGTGTACTCATAGGATTTATCCAGATACCGGCTCAATGAAGTGGTATCACGAACTTGCGATACCAGGAATTCGTTATAGACCCGGCTCACATTGTCAACAATCACTCCCGTGCCAATCGCACCATTGCCGGATATTTGTGGTGGCCGTGTTTCCAACTCAACCCGTTGCCGGGAATAACCAGGCGTGGAGGCATTGGCAATATTGAGCCCTACCGTACTCAAAGCACGATGCGAGGCTAACAGGCCTGAGGTGCTAAACCCTAATAAATCGCCACCAGACACAAGATACTCCACTTAAATTGGGTTAATAAAAAAATCTGTCCATGGATTTTTTGGTTAACCGCACACTATGATTTAGGCGTTATCCGCCGAGGCATGAACGGTATTACCTGAGAATCGCTGTTGTAATATCTGTAACCATTTATCCGCATACGCCGGATCGCTGGCATAACCGGCATCGTGTACCTTGTTCACATACGCCTGTGTATCATTGGCATGGGCGACAGCATCCCGATACCGCGGATTTGACTTAATGAAATTTACATAATCCTGAAAACTGTCTGCGTAGGAATCATAGGCACGAAACGCCGCTTGTGCAGTCGTCGCTACGCCTTGCTCGAACTCAACGGTTCCAGCAATTGTGCTTTTTCCTTGCCAACGGGAATCCGCTTTGATATTGAACAGATTAAAACTGTTGCCGCCATCCGCGCCCGGCAACACGTGTTTACCCCAGCCTGTTTCGAGTGCCGCCTGTGCTAATAAAACATGTGCTGTGGTTCCCAATTCCTGCGCGGCTTTTTCTGCCTGTGGCATTAATTGTTGAATAAAATCGTCCGGTGTCGAAAATTGTTGTACCTTTGCCGTCACACTGGCATCGGTTGCAGCCGCTGTTGCACTTCCCGCTGCCATTCCTTGCCGTAATTGTTTGACCAACATCTCAGCCAGCCCCAAGCCCTTACCCTGACTCATTTGTAAGGCCAGTTGGTTATCAAACATGTCACGATAGACTTCACCACCCTGACTATCAAACAAAGGATCGCCAAAACTTGCTTCGCGCATGCTCTTTAACATCATTTTTAGATAAATACTTTCAAATTGTCGTGCCACGTCCTGCACCGCGGCATCCGGATTCTCGCGCGCACTGGCACGTAGTTTGACAAGGCTGTCAAAATCGGTATATACAGGGTTAGATCCATTGATCATGTGACACCACGTTGATGAATAACTACAGCTATCGATGCAAGATATTTGCCAGCATCAGTAACAAATTCAGATAACAATGAGATCGGCACGCAGGGCACCGGCTTCCTTCAGGGCTTCGAGAATGGCGATGAGATCACCCGGTGCGACGCCCACTTGATTAATGGCCCGGACAACATCGTCCAATGACTGTCCCAAGTCGAGCTTAAACATGCGTTTATTACCCTGGTTAATGCTGATGTCAGATCGATTCGTCGCTACGGTCTGTCCTTGCCCCAATGGTGCAGGCTGACTGACTGCGGCATTTTCGGTAATGGTCACGGTTAAGCTGCCGTGCGCTACGGCGGCAGGTAATACCCGCACGTGCCGACCGATGACAACGGTGCCTGTGCGTGAGTTGATAATAACGCGGGCGGAAGGCTCGGCCGGATCAACCAGCATATTTTCCAGTTCGGAAATAAATGCCACACGTTGCGCCAAATCTTGTGGTGCCTGCACATTAATTGAACCGGCATCAATCGAATACGCCGTACCCGATCCTAATGTTTCGTTAATCACCTGGGTCATCCGATTCGATGTCGTGAAATCGGGACTGCGTAAATTCAATACCACCTCGCGCATTTCACCAAACGGTGTCTCCACGGCTTTTTCAATAATACCACCACTGGGGATCCGGCCCACACTGGGGACGTTGACGGTGACACGCGAACCATCATTGCCTTCCGCGCCGAAGCCACTGACAACCACACTCCCTTGGGCGATGGCGTAAATATTGCCGTCAACACCACGCAGCGGTGCGACGATCAGGCTGCCGCCACGCAGACTCTTGGCGCTACCGATGGATGACACTGTCACATCCAAAGTCTGGCCAGGACGTGAAAATGCTTGCAGCTCGGCATGGATCGCCACGGCAGCGACATTCTTTGATTGCAAATTAACGTTGGTTGGAATATTCACACCAAGACGCGACAGCATGCTACGTAAACTTTGTGTTGTCTGTGCTGCATTACCATCACCCGTACCATCAAGGCCAACGACCAAACCATAACCAACCAACTGGTTATTACGCACACCTTGCACCTTGGCAATGTCCTTGATGCGTTCTGCTCTGACAAATCCGGTATGCAGTCCTATCACCAATAACAATCCAATAATAAATACAAAGCGAATTTCATGATACTTTAACATTGTCATACCCTGCCTTTGCCGTGATATATCTGCATTGCCTAGTACGGGTACGCCGGACTTTGGAAAAAACGCGCTAGCGGTCCCATGGAATTTGCTGAACCCAACACACCTTGACCGGCATAACTCAGCCGCACATTGCCTATCTTGGTCGATTCAACTGTATTGGTTTGATCAATGTCCTGCGGCCGGACGATGCCGGAGAAACGGATATATTCATCCGCCTGATTGAGCACAATCAATTTTTCTCCCCGTACCACCAGGTGTTTGTTCGGTAATACCTCCGCAACCGTGACGGTAATATTGCCATCAAAGCTGTGTGCCTGATCCGAGGCGCCACTGCCTTTAAAATCACGCCCTGCATTCACCTCGTTATTAAGCACTTCCTTGTCATCCTTGGTAACTTTATCACCCGCAATCTTGGGCGGTGGCATTTCCACTTTTTGTTCTTTTTCCACCCGGGTATTTGAATGGGCAACCGCTGAAGCACGCTCCATTAACTTAATTGTTAACACATCACCCACATGGCGGGCTGTCGTATCTTCATACAGGCCTATCACCATCCCCTCCTGGTAAATGGCGCCATTAAATTTATAGGCCAGTTTTTCCTGCTTTGGCTTCGCAGGTTCATAGGTAGCATCTTTGGTGGCACCTTTTTTTACACAGCCGCTTATTACCAATAACATGAGTACAATACACAATGTGTTGACAGGCTGATTAATGGTCGTGATATGAATTATCATGGTTGCTTCAGTCGTTAAAGTTGGTTATTGGTGTATTGCAACATTTGATCCACTGCGGCAATGGCCTTGGAATTCATTTCATACGCCCGCTGCGCCTCAATCATACCCACCAGTTCCTCGACAATATTAACGTTGGAACTTTCCAGTGCACCTTGTATGAGGCTGCCTAAACTGCCTGAATTAGGATTGCCGTTTTGCGGCGCACCACTGGCGGCGGTCTCAATAAATAAATTTTCACCCATCGGTTGTAGTCCGCTGGGATTGACAAAATCGGATAATTGCAACGTGCCTAGATTCAGTGGCGCAGCACTGCCAGGAACGGTTGCCGTGACAATGCCATCCAAACCGATAGTTACCGAGCTGGCATTACCAGGAATATTAATTTGTGGTTGCATCTGATAACCTGACGCAGTGACTAATTGCCCACTTGCATTGATCTGCAGTGCACCACTGCGGGTATAGGCAATATCGCCACTGGGTCTTAATACCTGCAAAAAACCACGCCCCTGTACCGCCACATCCAGTTTGTTACTGGTCTGCAGGACATTGCCCTGACTATGTATTTTTTGTGTTGCCACCGTGCGTACACCCGTGCCTAACATCAAACCGGAAGGCAAATGCGTGTCTTGACTGGTCTGGCCACCCGGTTGACGAATATTTTGATAAATCAGATCTTCAAATACCGGGCGATCACGTTTGAATCCGGTTGTATTCACATTGGCGAGATTGTTACTGATCACCGCCAGTCGATTCTGTTGTGCTTCAAGACCAGTCTTGCTGATCCACAATGGATTCATGGGTTACTCCGTTAGTAGTTTGTAGAGGTGCAGAATTTATGCCATTTGTAACAACTGCCGAGTCGAATCCGCATTCTGTTCAGCCTCTTTCATGACCTTGACTTGCATCTCATACTGTCGCGCTAAATCAATCATGGTGACCAAGGCCTGTGCCATGTTGACATTGCTGCCTTCCAGCATACCTGAAGTCAATTTGACGTTGGCATCTGCGGGGGCTTTGCTGCCATTGCCAAAATACATCAAACCATCAATTCCTTTTTGTAATTGCTTGGCGGGTGGATTGACTAATTTGATTCGATCAACCACCGTCATCTCCTTGGCCTCCTCACCCAGTGCCATGATTGAAACCGTTCCGTCACTGGCGATCTGAATCTTACTCGCTGGCGGAACAGCAATCGGCCCACCTTCACCCAATACCGTCTGACCACTTGCTGTGACTAATTTCCCCCCTTCACCCAGGCGGAAATTACCCGCACGGGTATACGCCTCTTTGCCGCTGGCGGCTTGCACTGTAATCCATCCCGTGCCATTGATGGCGACATCCAGCGGATTGCCACTGGAGTTGATCGGCCCTGCAGAAAGATCAGTACCAGTAAGTTCGGTCATGGCAAATACGCGTGTCGGATGACCGGGTCCGAATAATGGCATGCTGCGAAATTGTGCCAAATCTGCGCGAAAACCGGGTGTACTGATGTTGGCGATATTGTTGTTGTTCGCCGCCTGCGCCAACATGGTTTGCTTGGCCCCGGACATCGCAACATAAAGTGAACGATCCATTGTAATTTCTACCTTATATTCAATTAACGGATGTTAATAATCGTTTGCGTAATGGTATCCGCCGTATGGATCACTTGTGCATTCGCCTGATAATTGCGCTGTGCGGTAATCATGCTAACAAGTTGCGCGGTCAAATCGACGTTAGATCCTTCGAGGGCACCGGCTTGTAAGACACCCAGGCTACCTGATCCGGGCGTACCTAATAAAGGAACTCCCGATGCGGCACTCTCCGCCCACATGGTGTCGCCCATTGGGCGCAATCCTTGCGGGTTGGAAAAATCCGATAATGCCACCTGACCCAGTGTTTTGGTTTGGCCATTGCTATACCGCGCACGAACAATACCGGTATCATCGATATCAATGCCACTCAAACGCCCCGAGGTAAAACCACTTTGGGTTAATGCATTGACATTGAATTTTGAACCAAATTGGGTAATCGGTGAGTTCGACAAC
Organism: Gammaproteobacteria bacterium; assembly: GCA_031405795.1. GTDB lineage: Bacteria > Pseudomonadota > Gammaproteobacteria > UBA6429 > Thiohalophilaceae > JACQBC01. The sequence continues at coordinate 2,647 of JANNJI010000567.1, read as the reverse complement.
ATATTCATCGATAATTTTAATGGCTCTGAACCAGTACCCGTGACAAATGGCGGATACTCGACTGTACCAGGCGGTACTGGTTTACCATCGATGGCAGACAATTGGCCCGCACCATTAAACATCAACATTTCCGGTTGAAACGGTACCGCCGCTGCACCTTTAACATCTTTGCCATCCACCAACGTATACATTTCCCACGTATTGGGTTGCTCACCTTTAACGTAATACATCGTTGTCAGGTGCGACCCGCCTAATGAATCGTACACGGTTAATGACGTTGAATGATTAAATGAAGAGGGTATATCCGGATTAAACGGCACAGTGGGTGGCCGTGTCTGTGAGCTATCCAGATTCAATCCTACTTCAATTAAAGAAGTCGCTTGTGGCGTGATATTCGATCGATCCAGCTTTAACGGGCCAACCGCCCCGGTAATGGCGCCTTTTTCATCCGCACCATTCACAACCAGTTTTGCGCCACCGTTATTTACGATAAAACCTTCGCGATCAACCTGAAAATTACCCGCGCGGGTAAATGCCCGCGAACCACTATCATCCAGGACAAAAAATCCACGTCCATTGATGGCTAAATCCAATTTATTATTGGTAAACCCAATATTACCTTGACCAAATTGCTGGGTCACGCCATCAAGACGCACACCTGAACCAATTGCATTTGAGGCTGCACCATCCGTCGCGGCGTACACATCAGCAAATTCTGCACGCGATTCCTTAAAACCAACGGTACTGGCATTGGCGACGTTATTGGCAATAACACGGAGTTCTTCGCCTGCGGCGTTTACTCCACTAAGAGCTGCACGAAATGGCATAACACTTTCTCCTGATTACTTACTATAAAATTTCACGAATGTCTGCTAATGACTTTGAACCCGTATTCAACAGATTCAAGGTCACCCCTTGATTACCTTTACCAAGCGACACACTGTTGACTTTATCCATCACATAAGTGGTCGCCGCTTGCGCCTTACCATCCACTAACATTTCCGCCTGCAGGGTGTACTTACCCGCTTTAGCCTTTTGCTCTGCTGAACCCGGCACATTGACGTCGACCTTGCTGATCACACCATCCCAAGTAAATGGCGCAAGCCCCTCACCATGTTTACCCAGCTCAATGGTTTTAACCAATTGACCGTTGCTGTCCATAATCTTAACGTTGACTTGTTCGGTCTCGGCCGGTATTTCCACCGCACCACGTAACTCGCCACTTGGCATCATTTCACTGACATTGCCCGGAATCATGACTTGCCGGCCCACCATTGATGAAGCCTGCAACGCCTGTGACGATTGAAACGATGTGGCTAAGGTACGAAATGAATCATTCATTTCCTTGATACCTTGCGCTGAACTGAATTGCGCCATCTGTGCAACAAATTCATTATTGTCCACCGGCTTGGACGGGTCCTGATTCTTCATTTGCGCCATCATTAATTTCATGAAATCGTCTTGGTTGAGCTGTTGTTTTTTCAACGGCTCGCGCTTACTCAACCCCAGGCTTTCAAAGGAGGAGGCCGTTTTATCGATAGTCTTATCTATTCCATTCATTGTCATATCCTCATGTCACAATACATTACTGTCCTAAAGCCAGCGTCTTCAACAGCATTTGCTTGGCATTATTCATCACTTCCACGTTGGTCTGATAAGACCGCGATGCAGAAATCATGTTCGCCATTTCCTCCACCACATTCACGTTTGGCAAATGAATAAATCCCTGTGCATCCGCTTGCGGGTGATCCGGATTGAACTCCTTGCGCAATGGCGCCTTACTTTCAACTATCCCGGCGACTCGCACCCCCACATTCACTTCATCTTCACCAAAAGCATCCATTATCGGCGCAAATACCGGATGGCGTGCCTTGTACGTCTGCCCCGTGCTACTGCTGATACTGTTGGCATTGGCCAAATTGCTGGATGTTGTATTCATGCGTATGGTTTGCGCTTGCAGGGCAGAACCGGAAATATCAAAAACACTAAATAATGACATGGCTATTGACCTCGAATTGCGGTATTCAATGTGTTAAATTTTCCACCGAGGATGCGCAGACTCGCCAGATAACGCATGGCATTGTCACTGTATGCAGCAAGCTCAACCTGATGCTCAACAGTATTGCCATCCACGGATGCTTGATACGGGTTGCGGTACTGCAATTCATCCCCGCTGAATTCACTATCCGGTTGTATGTGTCCTGTCCGGCTGATTTGCATAAAGGCATTACTTGCCGCGCTATTTTCTGCCTGTAATACCTGGCGAAAATCGATGTCACGTGCCTTATAAGCCGGGGTATCAACGTTAGCGAGATTAGAGGCCAATACCTCGGCACGGCGCGATTGTAAGTACAATGACGATTCGTGTATGCCTAAGTAGTTTTGAAATGTGGCCATGTAACCTATCATCCTGTTGTGTATGCTTGTGGATGAATCAGCAACAACCATGCCAGAGATAAATGCTTTGACTTTTCAGCGCGTTAGCATGTGGCTGATGAAGGGAACAGTGGAAGGAGGCAAGGTATGGCCGGATAAACTCGCCGCAGCGTTGTTCAGGCGGCAATCAGATTAATATCTAGACGCGATTTTTAACCCGGTAGACGACACCCTTGGGGTGGCGCACCATTTCATAGGATCGTGAATAACC
>JANNJI010000566.1:0-1662 GCA_031405795.1 Gammaproteobacteria bacterium | reverse complement strand
GGTGGAGATTGACGATGGGACATGGATCGGCCCGCATGTCGTGATTAACGGGCCGAGCAAGATCGGCAAAGATAACCGCATTTTTCAATTTGCATCCGTCGGCGAGATTCCACAAGACAAAAAATTTCATGGTGAGAATTCCAACCTGGAGATCGGGGATCGGAATACGATCCGCGAATTCGCCACGATCAATCGTGGGACATCCGATGGCGGCGGTGTCACACGGATCGGCAATGACAACTGGCTCATGGCCTATATTCATATCGCACATGATTGCGTGGTGGGGAATAATACTATTTTCGCCAATTCAGCATCGATTGCGGGCCACGTGCGGATCGACGACCATGTTATTTTAGGCGGTTTTACTTTGGTCCATCAGTTTTGTTCGATCGGCCAGCATGCATTTACCGGGATGGGGAGCGCCATCAGTAAAGATGTCCCTCCGTTTTTGATGGTCAATGGCAACCCGGCTGCACCCCACGGCTTGAATAACGAAGGAATAAAGCGCCGTAACTTTACTAAAGAAACCCAACAGGCCCTGCGGGATGCTTATAAGCTTATCTATCGTGCAGGGTTGACGTTAGAGGAAGCAAAAATTCAATTAAAGCAACTGGCACATGCACATCCGGAAGTTAAGTTAATGTTGGATTTTATTGAAGAAGCAAAGCGCGGCATTATTCGTTAAAAATCATTTATCGGCAAGCATTGAGATCGCGAGTTTTGCCACATTGTTAATGCCACCCGGTTCGCCGAGCTTTTTTTCAATGGTCGCCAGGTCTGCGATCATTTGTTGACGATAGGGCTTATCAAACAGCAGCTTTTCCACTGCGGTGCAGATGTTCTCCGGCGTTGCTTCATTCTGGATAAGCTCTGGCACAATACGTTTATTCGCGACAATATTACACAAGCCAATATGTGAAATTTTCAGCATGCGCCGCACGACAGTATACGTGAGCCAGGCCACACGGTTAATGATAACCATTGGCGTACCGAGCAAGGCAATTTCAAGCGTCACTGTTCCTGACACGGTAACGATGGCATCACAGGCATGAATTACATCATAAGTACGCTCAGTAACGGGGCGGATATTTAATTCTGTGTAGCCGTGCAGATACGGTTGCAGATCGTCTTGATTGAGTGTCGGCGCGATCGGCAGCAGAAATTGCACGTGCGGATAACGTTGATGTAGTAATTTTGCACTGGCGAGAATGATAGGAAACAACCGCTTGATTTCACTATGACGGCTGCCGGGAAACAAACCCACTACCGGTTTGTCTGTATCAATACCAAACTGATGACGCAAGCTCGTTTGATCATTGCTGGCGTTGACTTCATCCACCAGCGGATGACCGACAAACGTAACGGGCACGTTATGCTGTTGATAAAACGCGGCCTCGAACGGAAACACAACTGCCATGTGATCTACGCGGGCACGGATAGTATTGACCCGGTGTTGCCGCCACGCCCACACTTGTGGGCTGATGTAGTATAAAATTTTAACGCCATATTGCTTGGCAGTTTTTGCCAGTCGCAGATTAAACTCCGGATAGTCAACCAGGATTAAGAGATCGGGCGGGTTTTCCTTGAGGATATGCCGCATCGTCGCTAATGCGCCAAAAATTACCTTGCGCTGTGCTGGATCCAGCTCGCGCTCGTCGGCCG
>JANNJI010000565.1:0-1668 GCA_031405795.1 Gammaproteobacteria bacterium | reverse complement strand
AAAATTGGTCGCCGACAACGCCCCCGCCGATCTGCGCGGCACAGCATTTGGTATTTTTAATCTGGTCAGCGGCGTGGCCTTGTTACTCGCCAGCGTCATCGCCGGAATTTTGTGGCAACTGCTTGGTCCCGCCGCCACATTCATTGCTGGAGCGGTGTTCGCCAGCATCACAATGATTGGCGTGCTGATGTATCGGCGATAAAAGATAATCGCGTCATTTGGCGCATTGACGGCGACATGGGCAGACCTTACGCTTGGATCGCAGCCTCCTCTTCAAAACAAGCCACGGGCATGGACGACTCGACCAATGACAAACCGCCAGTACCACGCCTTTCTTTCCCACAACAGCATCGACAAACCAGCGGTGGAAGGCATTGCCGTGACGCTCGAATCCCAGGGCATCCTGTGCTTCCTGGATAAGTGGGACATACTACCGCGCGAGCAATGGCTGCGCAGCCTGGACGCGGCGCTGCGAAATCACCAATATTTTGTTATCTTCATTGGCCGTCACGGCGCTGGCCCCTTTCAAGAGGCAGAGCTGGACGTGGCACTGCGGCATCAGATCGAAACGCGCCGCGAGTTGATTATTCCCGTACTGCTGCCGGGCGCAACCTCGAAAGATCTTGATGCGCTGTCGTGTTTTCTAAAAGGCATCAACGCGCTGCGCTTTCACACCTTGGAGGATCCGCTACCCCACCGGATGCTGGCGGGGTTATTGCGCGGCGAAGATCCAGAGCAACTACGCCGCCTGATCCGCGACCGTGCCGACGCACCCAAGGATCTCCTGCAAACCCTGCAATACTGGGTAAGCGGCCTGCATATCGAGCAGCACGGTGAGCAGTTTCATATCCACGAAGGCCCCGGCGAACACAGTCTGCGTATTCCCGATCTCAGCGGCAGCCCGAACCCGGAGCGCATCGAATACCTGTTGGATTGGAAGGCGCACCTCACCCCGCTGTTCGGCCGCGAAGCGGAACTCGCCCAGTTGCACACCTGGGCGCACTCCAGCCCCCTCCTCAGCGTCCGCATGCTGGTGGGCGAAGGCGGTGTCGGCAAGACCCGCCTCGCCTTCGAGTTCGCCGCCCAATTGCAGGCCCAGGCCGGACTCGCCTGGCAAGTCGGCGAAGCACATGAATTCGCGCAGCGCTGGTACACTGGCAGCGCAGGCACGCTACTCATCATCGACTACCCGGAACAACGCGCCGCGGAAGTCACTGCACTGCTCGAAGCGCTGGCGCGCATGTCGCCGCCGACACGCAAACTGCGCCTCTTATTGCTGGGCCGTAATCAGACGTTCTTGGAAAAACTCACGCAACCGGCGCAAAGCTTGATCGGTCCGTGCATCGACTTATCAGAGCTGGCCGACGCCCACACATCTTGGGCGCTATTCAATGCCGCCTGGCAACGGCTAGTGGAATTAACCGGCCATGCCCACGCGGTCTTGCCCCTGGAACAAACTACCTTTGAACACTTGCTGGAAAAAGACCCGTTGTTGCGCCGCCCGCTGTTCGTACTGGCCCTCGCGGTGCGACTCATAAACCAACCCACCGCGCAGAGCTTGGGCGGTGCGGATATCCTGCGCGCCCTGGTTCAGCAATACGAGGTCGTCCGTCTGGAAAAAGAGGCCCGGCAACGAAAACTCCGCAACCCACACGGCTTGATATTACT
>JANNJI010000564.1:0-7553 GCA_031405795.1 Gammaproteobacteria bacterium | reverse complement strand
ACCCCGTGCAGGCCACCGGAGAACTTATAATTTTTATTGGAAAATTTACCACCCGCGTGCAGGCGGGTGAGAATGACTTCGACGCCGGGGATTTTTTCCTTGGGGTGAATGTCCACCGGCATACCGCGGCCATCATCCACCACTTCACAAGAACCGTCTTTGTACAAGATCACATCAATGCGAGAAGCATGACCGGCAATGGCTTCATCGACACTGTTGTCGACCACTTCCTGCACCAAATGATTGGGCCGATCGGTCTGGGTATACATACCGGGGCGCTTGCGCACCGGCTCCAAGCCCGTCAATACTTCAATGGATTCTGCTGTGTAGGAACGCGAGCTCATCTCGTGGTGTGATTAACCGTGTCTGTTTGAACAGCGCCTATGATGGCCATAAAATGATTGTAGTGCAAGCGGTGTTGATCACAGATTACTGTGGCAACGGCACACCCAATCGTTGCGCCACCTCTTCATACGCCTCAATGACATTACCCAGATCCTGGCGGAAGCGATCCTTGTCGAGTTTTTTGCGGGTTTGTGCATCCCACAACCGGCAACCATCGGGGCTGAATTCATCACCCAATAGTAATTCGCCACGATAACGGCCAAACTCCAGTTTAAAATCCACCAGCAACATCCCGGCTTGCTGAAACATCGCCTTTAAAATCTCATTGACCTGCAAGGTCATCTGCTTCATCTTTTGAATTTCATCAGCACTCGCCCACTTAAATGACAAGATGTGATAGTCATTGATCATCGGATCATGCAATTGATCACTTTTATAAAAAAATTCAAACGTCGGTGGATTCAGTTCCATACCCTCCTTAACACCCAGGCGGCGTACAATGCTGCCTGCGGTCAGATTGCGCACCACACATTCCACCGGCACCATCTCCAGGCGTTTGACCAGGGATTCCTGGAGACTGAGGATTTTCTCGAAGTGGGTGGAAATCCCGGCGGCCTGCAATTTTTGCATAATAAAGGCATTGAAGTGATTGTTGACAATGCCCTTGCGTTCGAGCTGCGCGACTTTCTCGCCGTCAAAGGCCGAGGTGTCATTGCGAAACAACATGATAAACCGATCCGGATCGCTGGTCTTATATACCGTCTTGGCCTTACCCTTATACAGTTGCTCACCCTTTTGCATCGCTCACCTCGTCTTTCAAATGGTTAACCAATCCAGTCCCAACAACTGATCAGCAACAAGAATGTCCTCTTCTGTACATCCCCTACTTTGCGCCAATGCCTGCTGCGCCAGTTGTGGTTGATTATTTTTCTGACTCAAATGCATCGCTACCACGTGATGTAAACCGGAACGGTTGATCTTGCACAATAAATCCGCCGCTTGGGTATTATTTAAGTGCCCGTAATCGCCACCCACCCGCTGTTTTAATGTCGCCGGATACTCGCTATCTTGCAACAGGGTGGTGTCGTGATTACATTCCAGCAACAACGCATCCAGACCCGTCAACTGTTCGATGATATGCGTGGTGATCATCCCGGTGTCGGTCAACAACCCCAAACGTTTGGCGCCGTCACTAAATACAAATTGCACCGGCTCGGCGGCATCGTGCGGGACCGTAAAGGGCGTTAACTCAATATCATCAATTGTAAAAACAGTTTCAGGTTCAATCGCCGTCCAATCCGCCAGCTCACCCCAGTTATTGGCCGAATGTGTGCCGCGCGTCATGAATACCGGTAGCGCATATTTTCTTGCCATCGCACCGACACCTAACCGGTGGTCCTGATGTTCATGGGTCACGACAATGGCGGTGAGTTGTTGCGGATCAAAGTTCAATCGTTGCAAACGTTGTTCGGTCTCGCGCATGGAAAAACCGCAATCCACCAAAACGCAGGTATTGCGGTGTGACACCACGGTGGCATTGCCACGACTGCCACTGCCTAATGATGCAAAGCGCAATACGCTGTCCTTTTGCGGCTAGAGGATATTTTCTTTAATCTGGGTGAGTATCTTTTTTGTCACCAACGGTAAATCTTCGGTTTTGGCATCACGGTTACGGAGCACAATCTGGGTTGTGGCCCCTTTGTCTTCCAACACTAATAGATATTTATCAGTACTGGGTTTGCTTTCCTTCGAGGAGAATAACCAGCCTTTGGCCGCCTCAATCTGAAAATTTTCCGGAAGCCGAATGTAATAAGTGCCGGAAGAACGATTGCGATCTTCAATGACGACGCCCAACCGATCCAGCGCGATTTCGACCAGCCGCCAGGAACGGGCAAACGGTTCGTTGATTTGCAAACTGGTTTGACTGTCCTGTTGCTTGAGCTGAGTGCGCTCAACCTGTGCCGCACTGGCAATGACTGATTTTGCTGTTTCTTCACTCGCCACCCGCTGGGCCATGAACCGCATCAATAGTTCGGTTTCCAGCTCTGGATCGGACTGGCGGACTGTCCAATTGGTCGTGGTAATATCCTCTGTTCTATTATCACCTTCAACCAATTCCTTCAATCCACGATGGGTAACAAAGACCAGCGTGGTGTCCGCCTCTGTGCCGCGTTCAATCCGCAGCCGATATTTATCTAACAATCCTGTTGAATACAGTCTGTTGAGTAATTTTGAAAACCAGTTTTTCGGGATGTCATGACGATTTTCCAGCCAGTTGGTTTCCATAATACCTAACTGCGGTTGTTCCAGCTTTATCTCAAAACCAAGCTTTAGCAAAAACTCGCGCGCCTCTGACCAGATCTGTTCCGGTTTGGCTTTTACCTCCAGCCAAAACACGCTGCCATCGCGCACAAATCGCATGCTCTTGTTATTGGCGGCAATCAGCTCGCCAGGACTGGTTTTTTGTATTTTTTGATAATCGCTATAAGTCAGCGCTGAGCGGGCGGCCTCCGGCAAATCATTCTGTGTGCTTGTCTCAGGTTTATCCAAATCAGGGGGGACATCGAGCGAGCGCTTTTCCAGTTCAGCCTGATAATCACCTTTATAATTCGATTGATTGGTTGAACAGCCGACGACTAAGAGTAAACTACACAACATAGCTGCGTGTACCACTTGTTTCATTACCATACCTCTCATAACACACCCGCTTGTTTTAATGCCTCGGTGATCTCGCCATGATACGGCGCGGATAACACGGTCAGCGGTAATCGAATCCCGCTCGAGATCAAACCCATTTTATACAGTGCCCATTTGACCGGAATGGGATTGGCCTCAACAAACAGTTTGTTGTGCAGTGGCATCAACTTGTCGTTGATTGCCGTTGCCTTGTTACGATCACCGGCCAATGCCGCAGCACACATGTCATGCATCGCCTTGGGCGCCACATTGGTGGTCACGGAGATCACGCCATGCCCGCCCAGTAACATAAAGTCCATGCCGGTCGCATCATCACCGCTATATAATTCGAATTGCGGACCACACAGCTGCCGCAGGACAGGGACACGATCCAGCTTACCGGTGGCCTCTTTGATGCCAATGATGTTTTTTACTTGGGCCAGCCGCGCTACTGTCGCGGGCAGTAGATCAACCGCAGTGCGGCCGGGAACATTGTAGAGTATTTGCGGGAGTGCCACGGCGTCCGCCACTGCCTTGAAGTGCAGGTACATGCCTTCTTGCGTGGGTTTATTGTAATAAGGTGTGACCAGCAAACAGGCATCCACGCCCGCTTCTTTGGCGCACCGAGTCAACGTAATCGCCTCAGTGGTGGAATTGGAACCGGTACCACCGATCACCGGGATACGGCCCCGCGCCAGCGCAACCGTGCGGCGCATCACATAACAGTGCTCTTCTTCGTCCAGCGTGGCGGATTCACCCGTGGTCCCCACCGAGACAATCGCATCGGTACCCTGCTTGATGTGAAACTCGACCAGCGATTCAAGCGCTTCCTCGTCGATTGCCCCATCGGTAGTCATCGGTGTGACCAGGGCAACCATACTACCCTTAAACATATCTTCCCCTGCTGCTTTCACTCTATATTAAAGACCGCCATAGTAATGGCCCCTCCAGCGGAACACAAGAACTCGTCAAATTCCCCGCTGCCCTGTAAACTGTGCGCCCCCTGAACATGAAAATAACGGCGTGTCCGGCGCCAATACGTAAGATGAAGGAGCCAGTTCACATGGAGCAATCCAAACAAGAAAAACCGGTGCGGGAAATTCGCATCAATCCCATTGTACCCAGCGAATCGGTCTTGGTCGCCACTGCCCGCAGTATGCGGCCACGCAAAAAAGAAGAACCCGCCCCCCGCGATACGCGCCGCCATGTGCCGGAGTGTGCGTTTTGTCGTGGTAACGAGGATCAGACCCCGCCGGAGATTTCACGCTATCCCAAAACCGCGGAATGGGGTATCCGTATCGTGGAGAACCTCTACCCGGTACTGGGCAACGAACGCTCGCAACCCGGACTGGTTTTTGGTCTGCAACAGGCGATTGACGGCTATGGCCGTCATGAGGTGATTGTCGATCATCACCAACACGGCATTGCCATCCATGAGATGAGCGCTGCCCATTTACAAGACCTGTTTGGCGTCTATCAGACGCGCATGACCGAACTATATAAGATGGACGCAAGGCTGAAATACGTCCTGGTTTTTAAGAACTTTGGCCCGGCGGCGGGTGCCAGCATGGGCCACACCCACAGTCAGATCATCGCCACCCCGGTTGTGCCACAAAATGTCCATGATGAAGTGGTCAACAGCGAAAACTATTACAAGCGTCACCACCACTGTATTTTTTGCACCTTGATCAACGAGGCCCTGACCTTTGAGGCCACCATCTATGAACGCGATACCGGTCAGGTCGTACGCCGCATCAATGTGGGTCAATATGTGGTGGAGCGCGGGCAACATTTTGTCGCGATCAAACCCTTTGCCAGCCGCTACGAGTGGGAAGTACACATCCTGCCGCTGGAACACCACAGTAATTTTCTCGATACCAGTGCCGACCATCTCGCTGACCTGGCCATCGTCATGCAACGCACCATGGCCCGGTTAGATGCCGTGATTGGCGGCGCGCAGTTTAATTTCTTCCTGCACACCCTGCCGCAAGGCGAGGAATTCCGGCACTGCCAGACGAGCTACCACTGGCATCTGGAGATCTGCCCACGCACCAGTATTCCCTCCGGATTTGAGTTGGGCTCCGGCTTGTTCGTCAATACCATCAGCCCCGAACAGGCCGCCGAACGATTACGTGCAGTGCAACTATAAATGAGGTATAACTCTACTCACCGTCACGGGAAACAAAGCCGCCTATGAGCAATTTTCTGGTTATTTCTGCTGTGGGTGAAGACCGGCCTGGGCTGGTCGCCGATCTCACACAAATTGTCGTCAACTGTGGTTGCAATATTGAAGAGAGCCGCATGAGCCTGTTGGGGGGTGAATTTGCCATCCTCATGATGATCTCCGGCGCATGGAATAACGTCGCCAAGCTGGAAGATGCCCTGCCCACCATGCAAACCAAGTTGGGCATGATCATCGCCGTCAAACGCACGCAGGAACGTCCGCTCAGCCAGGAGAAATTACCTTATAACGTCGAGATTGTTTCGCTCGATCACCCCGGCATCGTGCAACAACTTGCCAGTTTTTTTTCCAAGCGCCAGATCAATATTCACGATATGTACACCACCAGTCATCGTGCCCCGCACACCGGTTCTGTCATGTTTAATTTAAGCATGACGGTCGAAGTGCCTGCCGGTACGCACATCTCCACATTACGCGAACAATTTATGGAATTTTGTGATCACATGAACCTCGATGCCATCCTCGAACCGGTAAAGGTGTAAACCAATGACAACACAGAGCGTACCCACCGTCGGCAACCCCGTGCCCGATTTTTCCCTGCCCGCCACGTCTGAGCAGACCATCAGCCTGAAAGACCTCAAGGGCCAGCATGTGATATTGTATTTTTATCCCAAAGACAGCACCCCAGGTTGCACACTGGAAAGCCAGGATTTCCGTGATCATTCGGCAAAGTTTACTAAAGAGAGGGCCGTGATCCTGGGCGTGTCGCGTGACTCACTCAGCAGCCACGAAAAATTCAAGGATAATGAAAAGCTGCCGTTTGAATTATTATCCGATGATACTGAAAAATTATGTGCCTTGTTTGACGTGATGAAAATGAAAAACATGTACGGCAAACAGGTCCGTGGTATTGAACGCAGTACCTTTCTCATTGATAACAAGGGCGTGCTGCGCCAGGAGTGGCGCAAGGTCAAAGTCGAAGGCCATGTCAGCGAAGTCCTGGCGGCGGTGAAACAACTCAACAAGGCCTGATAACACTGAATGCAGCAACGTCGTCTATTTTACTTTGCCTGTCTTATTAATTACCTTCCCACTTGCACTTGGAATAATCCTCACTCATGAAAGCCAAACCGATTGAAGGCAAACGTCTTTTTATTATTGATACCAATGTTTTGATGCACGACCCCACATCGCTGTTCCGTTTTAAGGAACATGACATCTTTTTACCGATGATCGTCCTGGAGGAATTGGATTCCAATAAACGCGGCAACACGGAAGTGGCACGTAATGCCCGGCAAAGCAGCCGCTTTCTCGATGAATTAATGACGGATGTCGCCGTTGATCAGATCGAACACGGCATTGAACTCAAGAATGCCATGCACGCACACAATGGCCATGACAGTGTCGGTCGATTATTTTTTCAGACTCAACTCTTTTCGTCAGAATTACCCGTTTCATTACCCGGCAAGTCCGCCGACAATGACATTCTCGGCACTGCGCTGAGCGTACAAAAAAAATATGCGCCAATAAATGTCACCGTCGTCTCCAAAGACATTAATTTACGCATCAAGGCCAGCATACTGGGCATTCACTCCGAGGACTATCATAACGATCAGGTGTTGGAAGACGTCGATCTGTTGTATACGGGCACCTCTGAAGTAGACAAAACATTTTGGGATAGCCACGCCAAAGAAATGGATTCCTGGGTGGAGGCAGGCCGGACTTTTTATCGACTGCAAGGCCCGGCCGTCGCCGGTTGGTATGCCAATCAATTTATATTTCACCCCGAGGATGAGTTTGACGCGGTGGTGCGCGAGATCAACGACAACGCTGCGGTCATTGAAACCGTACGTGATTATCGTTCCACTTCAAAAAATGTGTGGGGCATCCACGCACGCAATCGTGAACAAAACTATGCGTTAAATTTATTAATGGATCCTGAGGTGGATTTCGTCTCCCTGGTCGGCAGTGCCGGCACGGGTAAAACCTTGTTGTCACTGGCGGCGGGACTGGAACAAACCCTGGAGAAAAATCTCTACCGCGAAATCATCATGACCCGCGTGACGATCCCGGTTGGCGAAGACATCGGCTTCCTGCCCGGCACCGAGGAAGAAAAAATGACGCCGTGGATGGGTGCGTTAATGGATAACCTCGAAGTCCTTACCCACAACGGCGAAGGTGGTTCTTGGGGTCGCGCCGCCACGCAAGATATTTTAAGTCAACGCATCAAGATCCGCTCGGTCAACTTCATGCGCGGCCGGACCTTTCTGAATCGTTTTGTGATCATCGATGAAGCGCAGAACCTGACATCCAAACAATTGAAAACCTTAATCACCCGCGCCGGCCCCGG
>JANNJI010000563.1:0-4110 GCA_031405795.1 Gammaproteobacteria bacterium | reverse complement strand
ACTCGATCCAGCCGGGCATCGACGGGGCAAGGGCGAGAGGCAGCCCGAGAGCCTCATGATAGAACTCACTCATCCGCTGCACCACGGGTGACTCCGGCTATGAAAGCGGTGGCCGTCTCGCTGAGTTTAATCATCTTGATCCCTACCTGCGAACACTTTTCCGTTTTATCGGGGTAACTGATTTGACCTTTATCCATATTGGCAATGACGAGTTTGGCGGGGAAAAACTGGCTGGCTCGTTGCTCACGGCCCGCGCACGAATCGCCGAATTGGCCTCGGCACCGGGTTAGTTACTCCATTAATGGGGTACATTACAATACAGATATTTACGGAATTACAACGAAAGCGTATAACAATGCACATTAACTTAAAATTACTTTAAAACAAGGTCGGCTGTTATGCCACGTTTAAAAATACCCGGCTTGCGTTATGTTGCTTAAGGAACGTAAGTGGAAATAGTCATCCTCAGGCACGGAAAACCAAAGATCGAAACCAGCGGTAGTGTATCGGCATCTGGCTTTGGGCTGTGGGTTGATGCCTACAACAAAACTGGCATTGATAACACCCATGCTCCATCGACAAATGCCATTTCCCAAGCCAAACAATGTTCTATTGTAGTGTGCAGTAGTCTTCCTCGCTCTATCGAATCTGCCAACGCCCTCGGTGTTAAAAATATTGAAGTGCAAAACTCGATGTTTAGGGAATGTGAAATGCCTTATGCAAATTGGAGCCATCCAAAGTTGTCAGTGCTGGTCTGGTCGTTTGTATTCAGAATATTGCAAATGCTTGGGTATTCCTCGAATGCTGAATCTTTTAAAGAGGCCAGAGAAAGAGCACATCTTTGTGCACTTCGACTGTGCGAGTTGGCGAAAAAACATGAATCGGTATTGTTCGTTGGTCACGGTTCATTGAACTGGCTTATTTCCAGGAAACTATTACGCATGGGTTGGGTGAGGTCAAAGAATGCCGGTCGCGGATACTGGGATTATGGGGTCTATCATTACAACGCAACATAACATGGCATTCGAGAGAGACGCTCCAAAAGCGGCGCGCCCCTCAACTTTATGTTGATATTCACAATCGTTATAACATGAAATATATCTGCGAAATAGTTGACTCAAACAAGGTTTCTGAATCACCGTGCAGAAATAAAGAGCCACAAGATTTGAGTGAACAACAAAAAATACTAGCGGAACTCAATGGGCAAAGAGTTGTTGCTCACGATGGTAAAATATCTTTATTAAACTTGCATAACGTTCCAGCATGGGAATGCCCGTTCGAGATAGAGGGTAGACCCAACGAAGTTTTTGTTTCCGAAGATCGACTTCTGCTCACTACATTGACAAAAAATTACCATGCATGGGGATTCTTGGGGCCAGCATTTTTAATTGATATGACAAACGGTTCTCTTGTGGCGGAACTCAGGGGTGAGTCGGGGGCCGCCTTTAACGATGGAAGCTTTATTCTTGGTCTTGAGGGATATGACTATTTCAATACCTGGTTATATGATCGAAATGGAAAGCTTGTTCAGACGTGGCGAAGCTATGGTCACTACATAGTCGGAGAAAATAATGATGTTAGAGTGTTGGAGAAAGATAGACAAATTCCGACCCAATCAAGGCTCGTAAGATTAAAACTAGACGGTCAAATCGAGAAAGGTCCACTACTGAATGAATCCCAAGTTGGAAAACCACTATCTCTAGGAGATAAATCACTCCTATTCGTCGACTGTGGAACTATCCGCATTATCGATGTAGAATTAAAAGAGCAATATAAGAAAATTTTAATCAATATACCTCAAAGAGATGCTTGGCGTTTTCATTCCTATATTTACTTTAAAGATTGCAGAATAGTAGTGAACATATATGAGCGATCAGAAAAACAGCCTATAGAATATACCAAGCATAGTTGGCTATTAGAATTAAACTATGAGCACTAAAATGTTAATAAGGCCATCAACTGTTTGAGTAGTGCTGGACCTTCGGGGGAAAACTGGCTGGCTCGTTGCTCACGGCCCGCGCACGAATCGCTGAATTGGCCTCGGCACCGGATTAGTTACTCCATTAAATGGGGTACATTACAATACAGATATTTACGTAATTACAACGAAAGCGTATAACATTGCACATTAATTTAAGATTACTTTAAACAAGGTCGGCTGTTATGCCACACTTAAAACATCCGGCTATGTCCACATTAAAATTCAAGGAGAGATTTCAAATGAATAACAGGGCAATTTTTGCCGTCGTACTCACATTCTTTCTCATCTCCTGCGGAGCAGGAGGCACGCCCAACACACCCAGCGAACTTATTGTGTGTACCCAGGACGCCAAGCAATGTCCAGATGGCTCGTGGGTTGGACGCAGCGGGCCAAAATGCGAGTTCGTTTGTCCACAATCGCCGCCTAAGTAACAAGGATAAGGTGGCCCGCCAGACCGCGCTGCGACACTCACGCTTCAGCGTTCAGAAACTGGATGTACCTAATGGCAGAAATCAAACAGACAACAGTCGATGACCTACCTGACTTGTTGAAGCTGGTAGAGCAGTACTGGAGCTTCGAGAATATTTCCGGCTTTGAACCGGTGCGCCTTGCAACGCAACTTGAACGTCTGTGTTCAACGCCTCAGCTGGGTTGTAGTTGGATTGCCTGCGAGGGGGACACACCGGTCGGTTATCTGCTCGCCGTCTACGTATTCAGCCTTGAGCACGGCGGCCTCACGGCTGAAATCGACGAATTCTTTGTGCTGGCTCAGTACCGCGGTCGTGGTGTTGGTTCAGGTATGCTGCAAACGGCGGAATCAACGTTCATTCGTGCCGGATGTACAAACGTTTCGCTACAGTTGGCGCACGGTAACGACGCTGCACGGGTCTTCTACCGACGCAATGGTTATAAGGAAAGATCAGGTTACGAGCTGCTCGACAAGGTTATTTTTTCCTGGTGAATGTATGTCTGGAAAACTCCATCACATGGATATAACCGTATCCGATCTTGAGGTCTCTACTCATTTTTATGATTTCTGTCTAAAAGAAATGGGGTTTCGGCGTATTGGTAATGTAGAGGAGGGTCCGCTTTGGGCAGGGGAATACCTTGAGTTCGGCTTGCAACTTGCCAAATTTAAGATGCCGCACAACTGCGACTCGCCCGGTCTGCATCACTTGGCATTTGACGCCGTTTCATGTGGCGCAGTCGATGATCTCTATCTGAAGCTGCAAGCCAGAAGTGTTGTCATTGTGGATAAACCCGCTTTTTATGAAAAATACACGGATGGTTATTATGCCGTTTTCTTTTTAGACCCCGATGGCATGAAATTGGAATATGTTTATACGCCGGAGTGGCCAGTGTGAAATTGCAAACTAACAACTATAGTGAGTCAAACATGGGAAAGAACCGACTTGAAGCATTCAGTGATGGCGTCATCGCCATTATCATTACCATCATGGTGCTGGAACTGAAGGTGCCGCACGGCGACAGCATCGACGCCCTGACGCCCTTGTTGCCCGTATTTTTAAGCTATGTATTGAGCTTCATCTATCTTGGCATCTACTGGAACAATCACCATCACATGCTGCACGCCTGCCACACCGTGACGGGCTCGATGTTGTGGGCTAACCTTCATCTCTTGTTCTGGTTATCGTTGATACCGTTTGCCACCGGTTGGATGGGTGAAAATCACTTTGCCGCCGTACCTTCGGCGATCTATGGTGTGATTCTACTCATGGCTTCAATCGCGTACTGGATATTGCAGCAGTTCATCATTGCATCGCAGGGATCAGACTCACTGTTAAAGAAAGCGGTCGGCAATGATTGGAAAGGAAAGCTCTCGCCCGTTCTTTACGTTATTGGCATTGGCTTGGCTTCCTGGTCGCAATGGGTTTCCATTGGTCTCTATGTTTTGGTGGCGCTCATCCGGCTTGCGCCTGATCGACGGATTGAGCGGGTACTTTCGCACAAGAAAACATAACCGTCGTGCAAGTGGCCCGAACAATGGCTGTATTATGCCTGCGAGTAATTATTCATCTCCATCTTGATCAACACTGCTCCCACGGTAACCCTGAAAATCGCCAACCGCCGGTGGTGCTGCGGTGGTGATGGTCATCCAGTTCACCTTC
>JANNJI010000562.1:0-4343 GCA_031405795.1 Gammaproteobacteria bacterium | reverse complement strand
GCGCTATCGTTGTAACACTCGAACCGCTTGTTAAGCCATTGGTATTGTTGTATGCCGGTGTGAAAATTCGCAGGCTGCCGCTGCTGCCTTGAAAAAATAATTTATCGGGCCTAGCTGTGTTCCGTTGGCCTTGGATAAGGCTGATCCGGTTTTGATCGGCTGACCAATCGATGCCTAAATAGCCGTTTTGGAATGACTGGACAAGGCGTAGCCCGGTTATGACAGATTGTTCATTCAGCGTTTCCAGTGTAAAGGCAACGATGTGATGTGTGCCACCGCTGAATTTGGACTGTAACAGTATCTCATCGATGCCATCACCATTGAAGTCGCCAACGATGATATTTGTGTTATCCGCCAGCCAGTCGATGCCCAGATATGAGAAATCCCATGATTGCTCGACGGCATACAGTTGACCGTTAGGATGTGATAGTAATAACGACGCGGCGGTCGCAGGTTTTATGGGAATAGGAATCGTCAGGCCATCGTCAAACGGGATAAGTACAAATTTGTATTTGGGTTGCAGTATATAATCAGACCTGCCATCACCATTAAAATCCCCGGTATGGATAACATGAGTCTGATTACTCCATTCCAGACCAAGATAGCCGTTAAGGATAAGCTGGCTGTACGAGTCCAGGGCTGAACCGTATGAAAGAACTATCGCGTGTGTCTGGGTAGTGCTCTTACCCTGTAGAAAAACATCCGTCCGCCCATTGCCATCGTAATCGCCCAGTATCAGGTTATAATTCGATGAGTCCCAGTTCAACCCAAGCGCACCGTTATTCCAGGTTTTCATTACTGAGGATAACTTTCCATCACCACTCGTTGCGATTACGGCATGATTAAGACTACTGTTATTGCCTTGAAGCAGAACCTCGCTGAGAGCATCACCATTAAAATCGCCAATAAAAGCATTATGCGTGTCTCTCGACCAATCTAATCCTAAATAGTTGTTTACCCAGGATTGGTAAGTAGCCGTGTAATATTGGCCGGTAGTTGGATCAGACAGCCCCAGTTGTAAATAATTTAAATAATTATTAGAAAGTGCCTGGGCAAAAATATCAGGCGTTCCATCCGAATTAAAATAGCCGAATTGGATAAAATGCGATGTACTATCAATATCAGCCTGTACTGCGGATCCAAACACAGACAATTGAAGGATTAATACATACTTTATAAAACCTCGCATACCCTCTCCCATTTCTTATTGTTTAATCGCGTTTTTTATTATCGCAGTTTGAGCGACAACATCCCGGAAAACGGATCAATGCTCTCAATGTCTTCAAACCCCGCATCCGCCTTCGGATTCAACCCCGGCTCGGCGTAAAAATCACGGATGTGTTCTTCGCCGTGGGCAAACAGGGCAAGCGTGACAAAACTGGTAAATAACATGGCGCGGATTAGCATGGTTTTTCTCATTCTGTAATAAAATTATTTATTCAACGTTGATAACAATCTTCTTCAGTGCAGGCGCCCACTGAATCGTTTGTTTGAAATACCCGGCATTAGAAATTACCGCTATGCGGCTGCTCAACATGGCCGAGACATGAGAGCAATGTGCTGAGAAAAGCGAGGAACGAAATCGATGTGACTGAAAAGACGTAAAATAATGACGGTTGCGTACATATCCCTACCCCTGCATTTTTTTATTCGTTGTCAGCATTTAACGTTACCCGGCGTTACTAAGTCAAGCGGTTTTTCCTGATGCAGTCGATAGTGAATATTGAAATATATGTGTAGACACGGCGCCATCCCCCACAAGGCCTAACTAACTTGTTAGCATTAAATATCAAGGTGTTACTATTTAATCTTAAAACAATACTATTATGTCGGTAACGTCCTACGCTGTTGCACTATCACACAAAGCACACAGTAATTATTTTGACCGCGGGTTACAAGGGAAATAACGCGCCTCCTCTCCTGATATCAAAAACCGACGAAAATACTCTACATATCGACAACGACATGGGCGATGTATTACGTTTTGATTACAAAGTGATACAGATTGTTGCTGAGTTATACGCAGTATTTTTATTATTGCGAAGAACTCTTGTAGTAGCGGGTTCCAAACCCGCCGCGGTTGACGATGCTATTGGATGAATGGGAGGGTTTGGAACCCGCTACTACGTAGATCATTGACAGACGATTATGTTGGCAGTCCGTGTGCATCGGGGACAGAATTAATTCTGTCCCCTTTTGGAAAAATCTGGCCAACACCTGCCGCTATTTAAGCGCATCGTCAGTAATTTTTTCTATCGTCGCATCAATGTCATTGACCGCCGATGCGGCCACTACTCCTTACGTTGTATTGCCACAAGAAAATCTCCACCGATGCTGTCGGTTTGTAGCTGCCTCCTCGTGGCAGAGGTGTGGAGAAAAACTATAGTGGTTGCCAATTCGGCTGCAATCACGCACGATAAGCCTGCTAAAATTTAGTATAGGCCACTCCGATAAACCCATGCGCCCATCCCTCACCCCGCAACAATGGATCATTTTCATCGCCTCCCTGCTGTTGATCTTTGTTGTTGTCCAAATTGAACTGATCAAATTCGCGGCGGATAAACTGGGGCTGCCCAGCCAAGGGATGGTGTTGCTGTTATTAGTCTCGTTGCTGGGCAGCATGATTAACATGCCGCTGTTTCGCATTCAATCGACCTTTGACCCGGCGAACTTACCCGATGCCCTCAAGCAAGCGATAGGCGATCAAGTGTTTGCGCCCGGTTATACCCAGATCGCGATCAATGTTGGCGGTGCCATCATTCCGCTCGGCTTTTGTGTTTTTCTTATAGTGCAGCAACCCTTGCCGTGGATCGGATTACTGTTGGCGATTGCGTTCACCTGCGTCGTGAGTTATTTACTCAGCCGTCCGGTGGCGAACATGGGTATTGGCATGCCAGTACTGGTGGCGCCAATCACGGCAGCGATCACGGCGATTATCCTGGCACCCCAACACAGCTCACCAGTGGCCTACATCAGTGGTACACTCGGCGTTTTGCTTGGTGCGGATATTTTGCGCCTGAAAGATATCCGGCAACTGGCGGTGCCGATCGCCTCCATTGGCGGTGCGGGTACGTTTGATGGTATCTTTCTCACTGGCTTAATTGCGGTATTACTGACGTAACCAATAAACGATCACCATTAACAATGTCCACACATCCAGCACGCACCATCCTCATCACCGGCTGCTCCAGCGGT
Source organism: Gammaproteobacteria bacterium (assembly GCA_031405795.1). Taxonomy (GTDB): domain Bacteria; phylum Pseudomonadota; class Gammaproteobacteria; order UBA6429; family Thiohalophilaceae; genus JACQBC01. The sequence continues at coordinate 1,148 of JANNJI010000562.1, read as the reverse complement.
ATTGGTCTGTGCGCCGCAGAGCAACTCAAGGCGCGCGGCTATCGCGTGTTTGCCACGGCACGTCACAACGACGATGTCAGCCGTTTGTTATCACTGGGATTGGAAAGTCTGCAACTGGACTTGCGTGACAGCGATTCGATCCGTCAAGCCGTGGCCACAGTATTAGAACGTACTCAGGGTGAACTCTATGCATTGTTCAACAATGGCGCATACGGACAACCCGGTGCGGTCGAGGATCTGCGCCGCGAGGTGTTACGCGCACAGTTTGAAACCAATCTGTTTGGCTGGGTTGAATTAACCAATTTAATCCTCCCCGTTATGCGCCGTCAGGGTTATGGACGCATCATTCACAACAGCTCCATCCTGGGTCTGGTGGCAATGCCGCTACGCGGCGCGTATAACGCCAGTAAGTTTGCCCTGGAGGGATTGACCGACACACTGCGCCAGGAACTGGTCGGGACCAATATCCATGTCTCGTTGATTGCCCCCGGCCCCATCCTCAGTCGTTTTCGGCAGAATTCGCTGGCGATACTGCACCAAACCATCGACATTCAGAATAGCCCGCATCGGCTGCGATATGAAACCATGTTGGCACGATTGAGCAAACCCGGCCCTGCCGCGCCCTTCACCTTACCGCCGGAGGCCGTGGTCAAAAAGCTGTTACATGCCCTGGAAAAACCCCGGCCCAAACCACGTTATTACGTCACCTTTCCCACGCACCTGTTTGCCCTGCTGCGCCGCGTGCTGCGGGCGCGTAGCCTGGATAAAATCCTCTCGCGGTTTTAAAACCTGAGGTTTATTGTTTTAACCCGCCAAATTGCGCTATCCTAGCCAAAATAACTTCCGCCCAGGTAACCCCATGATCCTCATTGAAGAACTCAAACGCCAGGCCGAAAAACAGCAAAACGATCACGAGCAAAGCGGACAAACCGACAGCGGGGTACATCACCTGCGTTGCATGAAAAGCGCGGCAGGCTTACGGGATATTTATCACTACCTGCATGAACTCTCCAAATTATTAAATCAGTTACAACCTGATATCCGTGCAGCGATGGACCTGGGTGTAATAGGCACATTATCCGAATTACAGCAAAGTGAATATCGCTTGTTTGCTGAGAGTACCCACCGCAAAGAAGTGGTGCGTCTGG
>JANNJI010000561.1:0-3642 GCA_031405795.1 Gammaproteobacteria bacterium | reverse complement strand
TGCCCGCCTGTTGTGTTTGCAGTTGCGGTACCAGCAACGCCAGCCGTCGTGGGGTGGCATAAGCCGTGATCGCCTGATGTTGCAGACCGACTTGTTGCAAACCGTCCTTGACCTGCTGCGCAAACGCATCAGATAAGTGGCGCAAAGACTTAGGTGGTAGCTCTTCAGTACCGATTTCAATTAAAAGATCGCGGGTGGTCATGCGCGTACTCCCACGGACTTGCACATCGGAAAGCCCAGGGCCTCCCGCGCGGCATAAAAGGCCTCGGCGACATGGCGAGCCAAATCACGTACACGCAAGATATATCGTTGTCGCTCGGTGACGGAAATTGCACGCCGTGCATCCAATAAATTGAAGGTATGCGAAGCTTTTAGTACTTGTTCGTATGCAGGCAGTGGCAGACCAGCTTCGATTAAGCGCTGACTTTGTTTCTCACAGGTATCAAACCAAGCGAACAACACCTGGGTGTCGGCCTGCTCAAAGTTATAGGTGGATTGTTCTACCTCATTTTGATGAAACACGTCGCGATAGGTCACCCGGCCCAGCGGACCATCGGCCCAAACCAAGTCGAATAGGCTCTCCTTACCTTGCAGGTACATGGCCAAGCGCTCCAGACCATAGGTAATCTCCCCAGTGACAGGCTTGCAGTCGAGACCGCCAACCTGTTGAAAGTAGGTAAACTGCGTGACCTCCATGCCGTTAAGCCAAATTTCCCAGCCCAGTCCCCACGCGCCTAATGTCGGCGATTCCCAGTTATCCTCGACAAAACGGATATCATTTTGGAGTAAATCGACACCTAGCCGTTGCAGCGAATTTAAATAAAGGTCCTGAATATTCAGCGGTGAGGGTTTGATCACGACTTGATATTGATAATAGTGTTGTAGGCGATTGGGATTGTCACCGTAACGGCCATCGGTGGGGCGCCGACAGGGTTGCACATAGGCAGCGCTCCAGGGTTCAGGGCCCAGGGAGCGCAAAAAGGTGGCCGGGTGAAACGTGCCCGCCCCCATCTCCATGTCGTAAGGTTGCTGGATCACACAGCCCTGTTCTGCCCAGTATTGTTGCAGGGTCAGGATTAGATCTTGAAATGTCGCCGGGGTTGCCAAAGGGGAATCCTCATAAAACGGGCTGCAAAGCGGGAATTATACTGATGTATGGCGGTCTGCGTAAGTATGCCAGCAACTGGCATGACTGGTGCTTATAAATTCTTAAGTTAGTGCTATTTTGGCCGCTGTCTAACATAGAGGGAATTGCTGTATGACAAATCTCGTCACCGATGTACAAGCAACTGCACAGTGGCATAGCCTGGTTAAAGAGGCCGAGTCGCATTCCGGTATTGCACTGGATGAAGAGGTTGAAAGTTATCTGGTGTTTATGCTCATGCGCTACACTCAGAAACCTGAGATGGCGGCAAAGATAATGGCCCTCGAATATCTGCGGGGTGTACAGGCCGCCGGTGCTGAACGGCAGGCAGCGTTGCGCGATGTCGGTGATCAGTGTTTGTTGTATTCCGGTTTATTTCCCAAGCGCGCCGAACATCGGCAGGTACGCATCAGTTATTACGTTGATCTGGGTCGTAGCGCCTACCACAATGTCGCTGAGATCACCCGCAAGACTGTCTCACAGATGTATCTGCAGCTGGCGGATCGTTTTGTGGAAATGATGGATACCCTGCAAGCCATGCGCAGCTTGCAACACAAAGACCACGAAGTATTGGATCCCATCCGCGCTTTTGAATTATGGAACGACACTCACAGCAAACGCGCCCGTCAGGTATTAACGCAGACCACGCCGTCGATGCCTGTGTGGCATGATCCGCATAATTCAAAAAAGCATTAATGATTTTCGATCTTAGCTGCTCAATAATACCTTGGCGCAGGGCTATTTCTTTGCGCAGGTATCGCTAACCCATTTACCTGTCATGTTAGCCTTCATTACCAGATTGGCACCGGTCATGGTGATTTCTGTCTGACCTTGCATGGTGTCCCAGCCGTAGGTAGCCGTTCCTGTACCCTTGCCACCGTTCGCACAGATCATGGTCCATTGGACGGTGTTGCCCTGGGACTTCCACTCCATGTTACAGTCTTTGTTTTGTTTGTCTTGCGGAATGGCGCTGTCTTTGTCGACACAATAGGTCATGGTTTGTGGCGGCAGCGCAATCGGCATACCGGTCATTTCCACCGTGGCAGACCATTCGCCGTATTTGATCTTGAGTTCGGCCCAGGCGGCGCTGCTTATGGCAAACAATGAAACAAGACCAACAACGTACAAGCGGGGGGTAGTCATACAAGTATCCAATGATTGAGCTGAGCTTATGGTTACCATTCTAGGTGAATAAGAGGGAAATGAACACATACCGTTTGCGCGAGTTTGCGTAACATAGCGTGTTCACTTGACTTGTATAGCAGCGCGCCGTAGACTGAATCCGATGAAAATGTGTGCAAACAACCCAACTACTCAATACGTATTGATCATATGTTTGGGTATTGCGTTGGTGCTTGGACAGTCTCTCAAACTGCATATGCATATCCAGCATGATGGTAAGCCCTCATTCACCACAGGGCACGTTGTTGTTGTGCATACAGCGATCGCTCATCACGACACAATGTATGATACTCAACATCAGGATGATCTACAGGGCCATCATCACCTCGCCGAGATTAACATGAGCCCTGACAGTGCTGCAGCGAAAGTAGTGTCATTTAACCCCTTTATGTTGCTGTTTCTCATCGTATGTATTTTTTTGTGTGCCCCCCTGTTACGCTATATTCGCAGCTGGTTCGCCCTCAGGACAAAACCAGTTTTTCCCTATTATTTATTCTACCCCCCTCTTCGCGCGCCCCCCAGGTAGTTCCGCCGCCTAATCACGGCAGTAATCGGATTTGGCATTCACAACAAGCAATCGATTTGCTTTGTGGATCTTGCCGGTTACACCTCTTCTTAATAATTTTTTGAGTTTCTTAGCCCACAAATCCGTGGCGTTACAAATATTGATAGGGAAGGATAATTCTATGCGTACGATTCTGGTGCTTTTACTAACGGGTTCTGGTCTAGTAAATTCTTCTTTAACATGGGCAGAACCCGCTGCACGCTGGACATTGGCTGCGAGTATTCAGCGTGCGGTAGAGGTGGCGCCGGAAATGAAAACCGCTGACGCGGAAATCGGTAAACAACAGGGGAAATTGGAACAAGCTGGCGCTTGGCCGAACCCCAGTGTCAGTATTCAAGTGAACAATAAGCTCGGTATTGAAGACGCCTCCGGAGGATATGATGTTACTCAGCTGGCGATCTCCCAGCCCTTACCCATTGCTCGCTTAACACATCAGCGCAAACAGGCTGAAGCGGGGCTTGCTGTAGCCGAGGCGCAACGCCGCCAACAACAATTATCACTGGAACATAAGGTGGCACAACGTTTTCATGCCCTCCAGCTGGCAGAAGCAAAGTTGCAACTGGCAGAAGAGCGCTTTCAACAAGCACGCTTGATCTGGTACAGCAGACATGGCCGGGTGCGGTTGTTGAACACCGTGTCTTCGCAGGTGCGCAGCCTGAACACTTTTTGCAACAGCAGGATAGTGTCTTTCACCGCCCAGGCGCTGGGGTAAGGCCCGAAGTACTGGTGTTTTTTTTCAGTCGCGCCGCGG
>JANNJI010000560.1:0-2410 GCA_031405795.1 Gammaproteobacteria bacterium | reverse complement strand
AATACAAAATAAATTCGTTATTTTGCAACGCCAGTCGTAATGCATGTTCCAACTCCAGGCGTTCCATTGCCTTGGCATTCATTTCCTCGGTGAAATATTGATAATTATTACGGCCCAGTTCCTTGGCACGATACATCGCCGTATCCGCATTCTTGATCAAGCGATCCGAATCTTCGCCATCCATGGGATAAAGCGTAATGCCCATGCTGGTTGATACCGACACCACCCGTCCCTCCAGCTGCATCGCGGCAGATACATTTTCCAATAAGTGCGTGGCAATTTCCGATAGCTTGTCAATATCCACGACATTTTCAATAATGATGGTGAATTCATCCCCACCCAACCGCGCCACCGTGTCGCTGTCACGTACGGTGCGGATTAATCGCTCTGCAATTTGTTTTAATAACGCATCACCAAGTTGGTGGCCAAGCGTATCATTGATATTTTTAAATCTATCCAAATCAAGAAAAATCAAACCAATCATGGTGTGATTACGCCTGGCACGCTGTATTGCATGCATCAACCTGTCACGCATCAACGTTCGATTCGGCAACCCGGTCAGCGGATCATAATTAGCCAATTGCACCAGTCTGGCTTCGCTATTTTTACGTTCAGTAATATCCCGTACAATGATAATGCGCGTGTTCGCCACATCGTACCGGTCACTGAACGTGGTCTCCGCCGGAAACCGACCACCATCAGCACGAATGCCAGCGATCTCCGGATTCTCACCCTCGCTGATGTCCAGTAAATCAATAAATAATTGCGACACCAGCGCATCAGCTGGCAGGCCAAAAAGTTTACAGGCCGCCGGATTACAGGAAAGAATCCTGCCGTCATTGTCAATGGACAACACACCATCGGGTACGTTATCCAGAATAGTGCGCAGGCGCGTTTCACTCTGCCGGAGAGCATCGTTGCCCTGCGCCAACTGTGCATGATAGACATACAATGACTGGTAGGTCTTCTCAATCTCTGTCACTGCCAACCCGGACCTAATCGTCGGCTCATTGTGTCCCTCTCCTTGGCGCAAATCATCGATATACACCGATAACCGCTGTAATGGCCGGACAAACAGCGCCACTACTACAAGTAAAGTTAAGACCGACAATACCGCACCCGCCGCCAAAAAATCCTGCAATGCGCTCGATACAAGATTACTCAAGGCAGTGGCCGCTGGCGTGTTAGTTGTCGGCGGAGTTAAATAATTAATGAGTTCATCAACACTGACACTCTCGCCCTCTGTCAAGTTATCGGTAATGAACAATGGATCGATACTGTGCAGCGCACCTGTATTTTTAAGAGCGGTCTGTAAAGCTGTCGATAACAGCACATAGCCTAATACTTCCGATGAGCCTTCAGGTGTAACACTAAACCCATAGAGCACGACAATTGCACCACGTTGTTTTTTCGCCAGAGGTCCTGTTAGATCCCGCGGAAAACTCAGCGGCAACATCGTATCTTGGGCGCTTGCCTGCAGCCGCATACCCTGTCGATCATAAATATCACCACTATCAATAGTCTTGGGTAAAACACTCGATGTACGCAACCGATTCCTGCGCCAATAGTCATAATAACTGGGGTTCGCCAATTGCTGCCGAACCTCATCCCAATTCAGCAATGCGGTTTTAGCACGCATCAGATCATCAACGACCAGTTTAATTGCTGTCGCCAATTCCTGCTGCGCGGCATTGCGTTTCATTTGTAGAATTTCCTGATTCAGCGCACTGCCTTTTTCTTTTACCACGGTACTTAATCCAAAGAATAACACCATGCCAAAACCCAGCATGACACCCAAATAGGCCATGACAGGTAATTGCAACCTTACTTTGAATTTAGTAAAGGGCATAAACGGAATTATTCACGAATGGCCTGAGTAACATAATCATACAGGTCGAACTCATGGGTATCACTGAAGAAGTGATTGGCGCCCTGCACTGATTTAATACTAACCGACGCCTTAATCAGGCGACTGCGCCAGGCGGGGTGCATACGCTCATCCGCCTCACCAACCAGAACAATCACCGGAAATTTTATTGCCTGGAGGGTACTGACAATCTTATCTTCATTCCAGCTGGCATAGGACAAAAACGCCGCCGCGGGCGCCACATAGTTATTGCAATAAGAGAGTTTATACTTACCAAGTGAATTATCACCTTTTTGCGCACGCCGCTGGGCCTGTTTGTATTGGGTTTGATTATGCTTGCCGCCAAACTCACGCTCGTATTCGACCAGACTGATGGCAATGATCTTCTTAACCAATCCGGCGCGGTGTTCGCTGGCATAGGCCAATAACTGCGCATTACCCGTGCTATGCCCAATGAGAATAATTGATGTTGCATTGTGCCTGGTTGCCAACCAGTCTACCCAAAAGCCCACTTCCATTACGTCGTCAGCAAACGTGTGGGGA
>JANNJI010000559.1:0-3842 GCA_031405795.1 Gammaproteobacteria bacterium | reverse complement strand
ACACCGTTACCTTCCTTAAGTGAAGCATTAAGCCGCATTATTGCCGTCAACTTCTCCCGCACGCCATGATCGGCGACCTGCTCCAGTGTGATCGTTCGATTCTGCTCAAAACCTACCGCCGCGCTCAATAACGTCGCTATCGCTACCGCCACCAACACATTCGTGCGCCCAATGGCCTCTGGGGTATATTTCTTCATCGCCACCATGATGGCTAATGCCAGCAATCCCATGCCCAACGTCGGCAGGTGTGTATCACCAATTAACCGCAGCATTTCCCAGAGATCATATAAAAAGGAATCACTACGTCCTAACGGAATACCCAATAACTTGTTGAACTGCGACATACCGATAATAATCGCTGCCGCATTGATAAAACCGACAATCACCGGATGAGAAATAAAATTGACGATCATACCAAGCTTGAATAATCCCATTGATAACTGGATTACCCCAACCAACAACGCTAACAGGAAAGCCAGAACGATATATTCATCACTTCCCGCCACTGCCAGCGGCAACAAAGCGGACGCCGTCATCAGTGAAATCACAGCGACCGGGCCTGTCAGCAATTGTCGGGATGACCCCCAAAGCGCTCCGATAATGGTCGGGATAAAAGCGGCATACAAACCATAATAGACCGGTAGGCCAGATAATTGTGCGTACGCCATTGCCTTGGGGACCAGTACCAAGGCCCCGGTGATCCCCGCAAACAAATCGACACGCAAAACGACAGGACTGATTGAACCCCAAAGCAGGAAGGGGAAAATGCGTGTCTTGTATGCTTGGAGGCGTGATTTATACTGTTGCAGAATTTTTATCATTTTGATATTCGACAGTTTTCATCTTTAATTTAAAGTTAGGCGAAAGATTCAAATCGTAACGCTGGAACATAGTCCTTGTCCAGTGGTGTAAGCTAACTGAGGTTTATATAAAAATAGCAGAAGCCACCCGTTCATGATCAGCCCTTTCTAAACGCGTGACCGGCAACGACAAGACAATGGTGACACCAACTGTAAGCATCATCAGGATGAAGATCACGACGATTAACCCGCAGCGGTTATAGTGAAGAAAAGCGCGGCTTATCCATGATCGATAGACGGCCCACGTACCGTGCCACATCAGCAGGGAAACGACCCGCTTGGCTTGTATAAAAAAGCAACGCACTGCGCAATATACGCCAATATCCCAGGGCTTAATTCAGACGTGCGCCACGACTGAGTCCATTGACTTGGCTTCGACCTTATCCACCCGGTAAAACGCGGACATCTGTTCCATAATATCACGCGGCCTTGATGGGTTAGTATCGAGAAATATGGTATGTCCGGCCCCTGAGTTCTCAGCAACATATTTGAGGGTTTCCGTATACATAAAAAATAACATGTAGTTTGGATCAACCCCTGCCGACACCAGCTCATCAACAGCGAAATGGATGCCCTTAGCAACTTCGCAACGAAATTCAGATAAGCCCTGGCCGCGTAACTTCCACGCCACGCGTTCCGCTTCTGCTTTGATTTTTATGAATGAGCCATCGGCCTCTGCTTCCTTGGTCTTGCGGATTAACAAAGCCAGACCCTCGTTTTCAGCGGCATCGCGTTCATTAATCGCTGCCACCACACGCGCCATGGACTTGGTGATGACCTCGTCGAAATGAATATTGTTGTAACGCAGGTCTTCGATTCTATAACCCCAGCCTTCGATGCGTGCGTCGACATTAGCCTTAATGCGGAACACCACCTCCTGAGAAATACCAATCATCTCTGCCTGGCGCTTGGTGGCAACATACGAGCGTGTTTCATCTTCTAACAGTTTACGCAGAGTAAGATTGAATTCCGATTGACTGGCAAAGGAGAAGGCCGCCCGCTTGACGGTTTCCTCGCGACTATCAGCCACGGAGTACAATAGCGTGCAATTGAAGTAAACATTCGCCTGGTCAATCGTGATGGCCTGAAATTCCAAATCCATGGCGCGATTTTGGATGGTCACAACAATGGCTTTCTCCCAGGGCCGCGTCCAGTTAAAACCCGGCATGACCATGCGATGATAACGGCCAAATCGGGTGACAATACCAACACTGCCTTGTGGAATCGTCACGTAATGAAAAAAAACCCATGCAAGAAAGATAATTATTGCCGTTGCAAAAACTAAACTTATTGAACCCATGTTGCCTCCGTATTCTCAAATAAATAAAGTGCTGTTTGCAAACCATCCATACATCCACCTCCCGTAGTGATCAATTTCCTTTAAGCTTGGACTGCCGGTGCTGATCTTCTTCATAGGCGTAAACAATGCGCCCGTTTTTGATCTTGCCCATCACAGCAATATCGGCAGTGATGGCTTCATGCGAGTCGTGACTAAAGGGGTGATCATAAACCGTGATCACGCCAGCCACGGGCGCACGCAAATTTTCCAGCGCTGCGCGGATCTTTGTTCCATCGGTGGCACCCGCCTGGCGAATGGCGGCAGCAATGATCAGCATTGAATCGTAACCCTGTGCAGCAGCGACAGCTGACGGAATACGTTGCACACGAAAATGACGGCTGTAGTCATCAATGAAAGCAGTGCGCTTAGGTGTGTTTGGCAATTGAATAAAAGTCTGTGGCATGCGTGCGCCTTCCGCATAGGGCCCGGCATTGTCGATAAAATTATCCATCGACAAGGTCCAGCTGCCAATGATAGGCACACTCCAACTAAGTCGCGCCATACCATTGGCAAGTTGTGCGAGTTCCGGACCGATGCCGTAGGTCAGTAATACCTGAGCACCCGCCGCCTTGGCGCGTAATAGCTGTGGCGACATATCGACATCCTTGACATTAAATTTCTCCACCACAGCTGCCGTAAGCCCCTTCCGTGAAAGCGCTTTTTCCAAATCCTCACGCCCGGACTGTCCGTAGTTCGTGCTGTCGGCGAAAATGGCTATCCGTGTGTAATGATGACGATCCACGGCATCATTCACGATCATTAACGCCTCAAGTTCGCCCGACGTTGCCACCCGAAAAATATAATTGTCGGTGTATCGTGGTGGCAGAAACTGGCGGGTAATCAGCGAACCCACCGCAACCGTGGTGATCACCGGAATTTTCGCTTCCTGGTAGTAACGCTGGCTGGCGAGCGCCACCCCCGTATTGATGAACCCTAAAGTTGCGACAACTTTTTCAGTTTCAATTAACTCACGCGCCACCAGCACACCACGTTCAGGACGCGCCTCGTCGTCGCGTACCACCAACACCACCGGACGACCCAGCAATCCGCCAGCCGCATTTATTTCTTTGGCCGCCAGCGTCACGCCATTGCGCATACTTAATCCCATTGGCGAAGAACCTCCGGTGAGCGGCCCGCTCAGGCCGATCTTGATCGGCTCAATCGCATTAACCAGAAGTGGCCATGGCAAAAGGAGCGCTATCAGCAGTAATTCTTTTCTTTGTAATAAAAACATATCACTCCTCCCCATTCGAGTTTCGATTAGCAACAACGGTTGATCTTATCCCAGCGACGTTGCTGCGCTTTCTGAAAATAGGTCTTGCGGCTCAGCGGCATGCAGGTCGGATGCGCATGCACATGATGCCGCAAATAACGCTCGTAGGCATCATCGCCCATTAAAGTACGAATACCACGCCACAATTGATAGAGCTTGTTCATATTACTGGGTCACATGGAAAGGATACCCTCCAACCAAGACACGCCGTAAGTACATCCGTGTAGGCGCAACAACAGCATCCCTGCTGCTGACGGTCTTGGTGGAGGGTATCCTTTCCATACGCCTCGCCAGTAAGATAGTGGTCACTGTCCTTCATGCGGGATTACTGGCTACATACGCCGACTCGGTGGAAGGCCGCAGAGGTAAC
>JANNJI010000558.1:0-1847 GCA_031405795.1 Gammaproteobacteria bacterium | reverse complement strand
GCCGACAAGTCGCATGCCGACACCGATCGCGCGACGCTGTTGCGCTACCTGCCGCACGCGCAAGTCACCGAGCTCGAGCGCGTGGGGCACTTCGTCGACCTGGAGGCGATCGACGTGATGCGGGAGATGGCGAACCAACTGTCGACATGAGCGACGCGCGGCAGTCTACCCAAAAGCCCACTTCCATTACGTCGTCAGCAAACGTGTGGGGATGCGGAGTTTCACAAGGCAGACTTTGTTTACGTCGACTCACACCCAACGACAAAGCCGGGGCAAGTAAGGTATAACCATCACTGCTCAAATTATTAACCAGGTTACTTACAGTGGCGGTATTACGCGTTTGTAAAAACCCGTGCAGGATGAGTACGGCAGGTTTGTCACGCTGGCCCGGTATAAATTCCGCACTGGCCTCCAGTCCGTTGGGCAAGCGCTCCATCACCTCCACAGCAGCGGCGATGCTCGACCACAACAGCAACAGGCTCGCCACTAACACACAATGCCATCGCAACATACCGTATTCTCTCCTATGCCCTGATAGAAAAAACACCTGATCAGCACTGCCTGCGATCACAAACTGAATTCCATGGTCCAGACTCGCACAGCCAGTCCGCATCCGCGCCTATGCAGGCTACATAATTTAGCGAAAATTGTAATCCATTTTGAAGGCGGCCACTTCAACAATTTATAAGATAAGAAATAAATTAAATCGTTCAACTGGCCTTGCTGGCGGTGTGTAACATGTGGATAAGATTAGCTTCGTGCTGGCTGACGCCGGACTGATACATAATGTCATTCACCGATGCGCCATGGCGTGCGAGTTGAATGGCATAGTCGTACGGGTGGCTGGAATAGTCTTCAACAGCGGGACGCATAACCACTACATTCTGTTGTTTCTTTTCAGCTGGTTTTTCTTTTTGCAACTTTGCGGCAGGCGCGGTTTGATTTTTTACATTCCGTTGGTGTCGTTCTAATTCGCGCACCCGGCCACCAACACCCATCGCTGCGGTGGTCATCGCACGCAGTTCATTGCGGACGCGCTCAAGTTCACTGTGCAAGCGTCGCATGCGCACGCGGCTACGAGAGGTTAGCCAGGCAATGACACACACTGCCAGCACGCCGATCCAAGCCCAAACCGGTACAAGGCTAACCCAGGGTTGTAGCGACATTACCAGGTTGTTGAGTGTTTGCATTCAGGCATACTCGTCAAGGTGCTTATCACTATCGGTGGTTTTCTCGTCTTGCGGTTCATTACGCGGATTGCGGTATGCCCGATCCTTAGATTTGTTGTAGCCCTTGTTGTCATTGGCGTTGATCGTCGGATGCTGCGCCGCAGGCCAGAGCAGTGGCGCAAGACGTATGTGATTAATATCGGCCATAGTGTTTATTACCTATGCTGCGTTATAACGATGCCATGTCTTGCCATTCTTCGGTCGACAGTAATTTGTCGACGTCCACCAGGATCAATAAACCGTCATCCTGGCTAGACACACCTTGAATGAATTTGGAACTTTCATCACTACCCACATTCGGCGCAGATTCCATTTCCGAGGCACGCAAGTCTGCCACTTCGGCGACGCTATCAACCAGAATACCAACTACCTGATTGGCGGCTTCGATAATCACGATTCGCGTTGCATCTTCCGGTTGTTTTTCCTGTAGTCCAAAGCGCTTGCGGGTATCAACCACCGTGACGACATTGCCACGCAGATTGATAATACCCAGGACATACTCGGGGGCGCCAGGCACCGGGGCAATCTCGGTCAAACGCAGGACTTCCTGCACTTGCATCACCTTGATCCCGTATTTTTCGTTATCCAGATAAAACGTGACCCACTGCGTAATCGGGT
>JANNJI010000557.1:0-4111 GCA_031405795.1 Gammaproteobacteria bacterium | reverse complement strand
CAATAAGCCACCCACGGTATCCTCTTTCAGCTGTGTGATTAATCGATCGATATCACTGACCCGCACGCATGGCCGTGCTGCATCGTGTACCAATACCCAATCCTCCGCGTGTGCCTGCTGGCTTAAATAATTCAATGCATTTAACACTGAATGAGAGCGCTCCTTCCCTCCCGTTACCGTGTGAACCGGCACGCTAAATTGCATCGCTGGCATGACTTGCCAATGCGGATCATCGTGAGCAATCGCCACCACAATGCCAGCGATATTGGGATGTTGTGCCAAGCGTTCCAGGGTATAGGCCAATACCGGGCGCCCATGTAACAGCAGATATTGTTTGGGGATCACGCTTTCCATGCGTCGGCCAAACCCGGCGGCGGGTATCACCGCCCAGTAACGCGGGTTAGCGGAAAAAACAGAGGTAGCGGCCATCGCCGTCGGAAAATAAATTAGTGGGATTTATCGGATTTGATTGCTGATTTGTCAGGCGTTGCAGCAGGGGTATCAAACACTTGCACAAACGTCTCGTGTTGTTTCACCATGCCAAGCTCACTGCGGGCCCGTTCTTCGATTGCCGCCATGCCACTTTTAAGATCATCCACTTCTGCCATCAACGCATCATTGCGTGCTTGCAGTTTTTGGTTGTCAGCACGCGCCGCCTCGTTCTCACCTTGCAATTGCCACAAGGTGGTAAGACTACCCTCACCAACCCACAGGTCGTATTGCAAGGCGAATAACAACGCCATCAGTATCAGTGCCAACAGTTTCATACGCGTCCTAAATGATCACTTACCAATATTATAGAAGGCTTTTTTGCCTGCGTACGTGGCTTTTGCACCCAACCGTTCAGCGATACGCAGTAATTGATTGTATTTGGCAACCCGATCCGAACGTGACATGGATCCGGTTTTGATCTGCCCACACGACGTGGCCACGGCCAAATCCGCAATCGTGGTGTCTTCGGTCTCACCCGAACGGTGCGACACCACCGCGGTATAATTGGCCTGCTTCGCCATCGTCATCGCCGCCAGGGTCTCCGTTAAGGTGCCGATCTGGTTCACCTTAATCAAAATGGAATTGGCAATACCTTTCGCAATGCCTTCTTTAAAGATCGCTGTGTTGGTGACGAACAGATCATCCCCCACCAGTTGCACCTTTTTGCCTAAGCGGGTAGTCAATTCCTTCCAGCCTGCCCAATCATTTTCCGCCAAGCCATCTTCAATGCTCAGGATCGGGTATTTGTTTACCCAATCCGCCAACACATCAATAAATTGCGAGGAAGAGAGCGACTTGTTTTCAGCCGCCAGAACATACTGACCATTTTTATAAAACTCACTGCTGGCCGCATCAATGCCAAGACAGATATCTTCACCCGGACGAAAGCCGGCCTTTTCAATCGCTTGTAAGATAATCGAGATCGCCGCCTCATTCGAGGGTAAATCCGGGGCAAAGCCGCCTTCATCACCCACTGCGGTATTGAGTTTTTTATCATGCAAGACTTTCTTCAGGGCATGAAAGACTTCTGCGCCATAACGGATGGCCTCGGCCATGGTCGGCGCACCCACCGGCAAAACCATGAACTCCTGCAGATCGACACTGTTGTCAGCATGCGCCCCACCATTGATGATGTTCATCATCGGCATGGGTAATAAATAATTTGTATCCGTGGCGAGATATTCGTATAACGCCAGGTTTTGTGACTTGGCAGCCGCATGAGCTGTGGCCAAGGACACGGCCAATAAGGCATTGGCACCTAACTTATCTTTATTCGCGGTACCATCGGCGGCTATCATTGCCGCGTCAATGGCTTTTTGATCCGTTGCGTCGCGACCGGCAACGGTATTACGCAATACTGTATTGACATGTTGCACCGCTTTTAGCACCCCTTTGCCACCAAAGCGTTGCTTATCGCCATCACGTAATTCAATCGCCTCGCGTGTACCCGTTGAGGCCCCCGATGGCACTGCCGCACGACCCACTACACCCGATTCCAATATCACATCTGCTTCTACCGTCGGATTACCGCGTGAATCAATAATTTCACGGCCAATCACTGTTTTGATCTTGCTACTACTCATACTTACGCTCACTTCCTTCTCTTTGAAACCAACTATATTATTTAAGCAACGTTGCCTCATGAAACGGATGCCGCTTCACGGTTTGATCAATGTCTTTTAAAATAACCAACAATTCTTCCATCAGTGCCAATGGCCATGCATTGGGGCCATCACTCAAGGCCTTGGCCGGATTGGGATGGGTTTCCATAAATAATCCTGAGATGCCCACGGCCACTGCCGCACGCGCAAGCACCGGTATAAACTCACGCTGGCCACCAGATTGGCTACCCTGGCCACCCGGCTGTTGCACCGAATGGGTCGCATCAAACACCACAGGGCATTGGGTTGCACGCATGATCGCCAGGGCACGCATGTCCGAGATCAAGGTGTTGTAACCAAAGGAAACACCACGTTCGCACACCATAATCTGTTCATTGCCCACTGCACGTGCCTTATCAACCACATTTTGCATGTCCCACGGCGCCAGGAACTGGCCCTTCTTGATGTTGACGGGTTTGCCTTGGCGGGCGACATTTTGAATGAAATTGGTTTGTCGCACTAAAAACGCGGGCGTTTGTAACACATCCACCACGCTGGCCACCTCTACTAATGGCGTGTCTTCGTGTACATCGGTTAACACCGGTACACCGATTTGATCTTTTACTTTTTGCAGGATGCGTAATCCTTCCTCGAGACCCGGCCCACGAAAACTCTTGGTCGAGGTGCGATTGGCCTTGTCGAAGGAAGATTTATAAATAAAGGGGATGCCTAAGCGCGTCGTGATCGCCTTGAGTTGCCCTGCTGTCTCCAGCGCCAAGGTTTCGCTTTCGATGACGCACGGGCCGGCAATCAAAAAGAAGGGATGCTTGAGTCCCACGGAAAAACCGCAAAGTGAATCCATCAGGCTGTGACCGCCTTTTGAGGTGACTTCACAGCGCATTCGCGCGCCGCTTTAATAAAACTGCTAAACAATGGATGACCGTCACGTGGACGCGAAGTAAATTCCGGGTGAAATTGACAGGCAATAAAATACGGATGTGTCGGGATTTCGATCATTTCCATCAATTTGCCATCCATGGATTTACCGGAAAACCGTAAGCCCACTTTCTCCAGGTCGGCCTTGTAGCGATTATTGAATTCATAGCGATGACGATGGCGTTCACTAATGGTATCAGTGCCATAGATTTTGCACGCCTTGGAACCCGGTTCCAAGGCACACTTTTGTCCACCCAGGCGCATGGTTCCACCCTTGTTCGAATCCGCTGAGTGTTTTGCGATCCGGCCATCGATCTCTTGCCATTCGCTGATCATGGCGATCACCGGATACGGTGTGTTGAGGTTAAATTCGGTGCTGTTGGCGTCTTTCATGCCAGCAACATTGCGCGCAAATTCAATCACGGCTACTTGCATGCCAAGGCAAATACCCAAATAAGGGATCTGTTGCTCACGCGCATATTTCACGGCCGCAATTTTACCTTCAATGCCACGCTCACCAAAGCCACCGGGCACTAAGATGGCGTCGACATCCGCCAGCAGCGATGTCCCCTCACGCTCAATGCGTTCTGAATCAATATAGCGTATGTTCACCTGAGTACGGGTGTGTACGCCGGCATGGATCAAGGACTCGGACAATGACTTATACGATTCGGTGAGGTCCATGTATTTGCCCACCATGGCGATGGTCGCCTTGCCAGTCGGATTCGCCATGGCCATGACAAAGGCCTGCCATTCATGCAGATCGGCTGGGGGCGCTTGAATCCGCAGTTTCTCCACGACAATCTGATCGAGTTCCTGCTCGTGCAACAAACCAGGGATTTTATAAATCGAATCCACATCACGCGCTTCGATGACCGCACGCGGTTCCACATTGGTAAACAAGGCAATCTTGCGCCGCTCGTCTTTGGGAATGGGCCGATCCGCACGACACATCAAAATATCGGGCTGGATACCAATCGAACGTAATTCTTTGACAGAGTGTTGGGTGGGTTTGGATTTCAATTCACCCGCTGTCGGAATATAGGGCAGCAGGGTTAAATGCATGAACAAGGCGTTGTCAC
>JANNJI010000556.1:0-1744 GCA_031405795.1 Gammaproteobacteria bacterium | reverse complement strand
CAACATTTCGCAACAGGGAAATTGACGTCTATTCAGCACGGCCAATTGAATATAAACAGTTGTTAAACGATAAAGCACTGACAGCACGCACTCATAACTTTGAATACATGCCGCCAATCAACGGCTATTTTTATGTAGGCTGGAATCAGCAGAAAAACGGTAAAAAAACTATATTCGCCGATAAGCGTGTTCGCCAGGCAATGACCTACCTGACGGACAGAAAAAAGATTATCGACGAGATTTTTCTGGGCTATGGCGAAGTCGCGATGAGTCCGTTTAACCCGCAGAGTGCACAACATAATAAAAAACTTGTTGCCTACGAGTACAACGTGGAAAAAGCCAAAACCTTGCTCAAACAAGCGGGCTTTGAGGATAGAGATGGAGATGGTGTTCTGGAAAATGCGCAAGGCCAGCGTTTTGAATTTGAACTCACCTTTTCCAATAACAGTGAAGACTACAAACGGCTGGTCTTGCTGTTAAAAGATCTGTATGCCAAGGCCGGCGTGGCATTAATCCCCAAAGCAGCAGAATGGCCGGTAATGCTGGAACAATCCAAAAAACGCGATTTTGATGCGATGGTTCTGGGTTGGACCAGTGTGGTGGAAAGTGATTTGTACCAAATCTTTCATAGTTCACAGATCAAAGACAATGCGGATAATTTTGTGAGTTATGCAAATGAATCATTGGACAATTTAATCAGCCAGGCAAGAGTGACGGTCGATAAGAGTAAACGTATGCCACTGTGGCATCAATGCGAAGAAATCCTTCATGAAGATCAGCCCTATACCTTTCTGTATCGCCGTGCCGCACTGGTTTTCATTGATCGCCGCTTCAAAAATCTGAAGGTGACTAATTTTGGATTAAACCTGGATCGTACGCCGATAGAATCATATGTCCCGATTGCGCAACAGAAATACCTAAAGTAACCGCTTATTCATGCTGACTTATCTTGCCAGACGGCTGTTATTAATGATTCCGACCTTGTTTGGCATTACCTTAGTCGTGTTTCTGGTCATGGCAGCATCACCGGGTGGCTTAAGCGTGCAAAATCTGGTTGACACGCAAGGCCTGGAGCCGGAAGCCCGTAAGGCATTGGAAGATTACTACAACAGCCTTTACGGCTTGGATCAACCCGCACCCGTGCAATATCTGCGCTGGCTTAACAATATCTCACCGATAGGTTTTACAACCAATCAATCCGGCAGTTTTGATGGTTTTTCTTTTACCAAAGGATCTAATCTGGGCCGTAGCTTCACTTATGGCCGACCAGTGACAGAACTACTGAGTGAACGAGTACCTATCACGATTTTGTTGAACATTTTGACTATACCGATTATTTATTTAATTGCAATTACGATTGGCGTGAGAGCAGCAACTAAACGCGGCGAAAGCTTTGATGTGAGTTCCAGTTTTATCATGTTGGCGTTATGGTCAATACCGACCATGCTCGCTGGTGTACTTTTAATGGGTTACTTTTCGAATGATCAGTACTGGCATATTTTTCCTACCGCAGGTCTGAGTTATCGTGAAGCGTATGATATGCCGTTTCTTCCTCATTGGAGTAACATCGGTGAACCCATAAAATTATTGTTTGCAATATTAATCGGCGCATTTACCGGTGTACTACTCAGCATTAAAGTGAACGCGCAATTTCGTGCGCTCGTGCTGGGGATATTGGGTTTAGTGCTGGGTTGGATATTCGCCAGTCATATGGCAGGTGAGCCGCATTGGCTAATAAAAGCAC
>JANNJI010000555.1:0-1886 GCA_031405795.1 Gammaproteobacteria bacterium | reverse complement strand
CTGAGGCCGGCCAGAACGTAGTCCCCGGCTTCCTGCTCGCGCGTCAGGATGTAGCTCGCCGCAGGCACACCGCTGTCGAGCTCCAGGCGCTTGACTCGACGGCCATCCAGTTCACGGATCGGCGTGACTTCTGCGGCAGTGCCGGTGAAGAAGGCCTCATCCGCGACATATACCTCATCACGGGTGATGCGTTTTTCTTTGACCACCAAACCGGCATCCTGTGCCAGGGTCATGAGCGTCTCGCGGGTGATCCCATCTAATGCCGAGGTCAGTTCCGGTGTGTACAACACCCCGTTACGAATCACAAAAATATTTTCACCGCTGCCTTCCGCAACAAAACCATCGACGTCCAATAGCAAGGCCTCGTCATAACCATCTCGCATCGCCTCCTGCAAGGCCATCATCGAATTCATGTAATTGCCGTTGGCCTTGGCCTTGCACATGGTGATGTTGACGTGATGACGGGTAAACGAGGAGGTGCGAATGCGAATACCGCGCTGCATGTTTTCCGCACCCAGGTACGAACCCCACTGCCAGGCGGCAACGATCACATGCACCTTGAGGTTATCGGCACGCAGGCCCATGCCTTCGGAACCATAAAAACACATAGGCCGAATGTAAGCCGTTTCCAATTTATTTTCCCGCACGGCGGCGCGTTGTGCCTCGTTGATGGTGGCCTTGTCAAAAGGCATCTTCATATTCAGAATATGCGCCGACCGGAATAACCGATCAGTATGCTCTTGCAAACGAAAAATCGCCGTGCCCTTGTCGGTCTTATACGCCCGCACGCCTTCAAACACACCCATGCCATAGTGCAAAGTGTGCGTTAACACATGCGTTTGTGCCTCGCGCCACGGCACCATCTTTCCGTCATACCAAATAACCCCATCACGATCCGACATCGACATACTGCATTTACCTCATCATATTTATTTTAATTTACGTATCTCATCCCCTTCTCAACAGCAGAAGGGGGCAACCTGCCCTGATCACAATTCCATCCACGCCACCCAGATGCGCGTAACGCCCTCGCTCAATGCCGCCACGTCAACTTCCGGCACCATCACAGATTGCTCTTGCAACTTCAAACGATGCAGGCGATTGCGGTATACACGATAGGTCTCAGCCAGAGTCTGGGCATCGGCCTGACTCATCACCCCGACATCGGCTAAACCCTGCAACTGCCGGATGTTATCGGTGTAGGTTAATAATGCGGGGTGCACGTGCGCCCAGGCCAGAATGCCATATTGCACCATAAATTCAATATCAACGATACCTCCCGGACTGTGTTTTAAATCAAACTCACCCGGCTTGGCTTTATCCAATGCCTCGCGCATTTTATTGCGCATGACCCGCACCTCCTGGCGGACTGCTGCCTGTTTACGTGGCCGCCCCAGGATCGCCGCACGAATTTGCGTAAACTCAGCGGCGATGGCGGCATCACCGGCAATTACCCGCGCCCGCACCAGCGCCTGATGTTCCCAAGTCCAGGCCTTATTGGCTTGATAATCGGCAAAGGCCTTGACACTGCTGACCAACAACCCCGCTGCCCCATCCGGGCGCAGGCGTACATCCACTTCATAAAGAATCCCCGCCGGGGTGAGCGTGGTCAGGACATGCATCAAGCGCTGCGCCAGGCGGGCATAAAATACTGATAGCGCCACTGGTTTAGTGCCATTTGTTATTTGCTCATCGTCGGCCGCGTCATACAAAAAAACGACATCCACATCCGAGCCATAGCCCAGCTCCAAGCCGCCCAGTTTACCGTACCCGATGATCGCAAAACCTTTGTGCAATCCCGCCGGATCGGTTGCCGGTGGACAACCATGTTTTGCCACCAAGGTTAACCAGGCCCATTCCAAGGCCTGTGCCAGAATCACTTCGGC
>JANNJI010000554.1:0-1835 GCA_031405795.1 Gammaproteobacteria bacterium | reverse complement strand
CGTTATTGATGAAACCGCGTGAAGAAGCGCGGTTGTTAACCAGTAACGCATAAACAGCAGATCAAATATATCTAGCAACCTGCCCCGCGAGAATCTGGGGACAGGTTGCAAACGTGTTAAATGTCGATACCAGTGCGGCATCGCGTTCGTCAGTGGTTCGAAAAAACCGGTTGTGTGTTGTTCGCTTCTTGGTTTCTTTCCACGCCCCTTCGATGGGGTTGAGATTGGGTGAGTAGGGCGGTAAGCGAAACAACTCGATTCGGTGTTTATTGTTAGTCAGCCACTCAACACCCTCTGGCGTCAGGTTATGGCATGTACCGTTATCGATGATGAGAAAGATCTTCCGGCGACGGTAGCGTATCAGGTGGTGGAGAAACAGGAGAAAGGTGTCGCCACAAAACACATCCGCAAATAGATAGTGGAATGTCGGTTTCATTTCGAGCGACAGTGCACCAAACACATGCGCCGTCTTGCGCTGGCCATACGTGTCGACGTGGGGTTGTTCTCCGACTCGGGCCCATGTGCGATGCAAACTGCCGTCGAGCCAGAAGCTGGCTTCATCGCCATACAGGACGACACCGCGGCAGGCATTGGCTTTTTTTTTATCGCAGGAAGACGTTCACGAACCCAGGTTTCTTGCAACGCCAGATCGGCGCGGGCGAGTCGCTTCCGTGGGCGTTGCAGGGAAAAACCCAGCTCATGGAGTAAGCGTGGTACGTTATGCTTGTGATAACGTACGCCGAACTTCGCTTCTATAAGGTCGCCCACCATAGGGCCCGTCCATACCCCGCTGGTGTATCCCGCTGCGATCGAACCGGCTTCGACGAGTGCCGTCAACTCACGGCGCTGTTGTGCATTGAGTTTGGGCGTCGCACCAGGGGGCGTTGCGGTTGCCAGTCCTTGCACGCCCATCGTCTCATACCAGCGTAACCAACGGTTTACCGAACCGCGGGCGACATCGAGATCGTCGGCAATGTCCTCGACTCGTTCACCCTCGATATAACAAAGAACGGCTTTGGCACGACGCCATTCATGGAGGTTGCCGGATTTAGCACGTTCATCCAAAAAACATCGGAGCGCGGTGACTGCCGCTTCGCTGCGTCGTGCACCGCTGATCGCCTCGCCATTCTTCGCTTTTGCCATGTTTGCTACCTCGACTGTTTTTGCAAGCATGATCCTCGTTAAAAACAAAATCAAGTGACATTTGGATCTCGGTCAATGCGATTCTGGTTAGCTTCGACGTGCAACACCCTTACTTATATTTAGGGTAAAACACCTTATCGGTTTTCAACCGTGCATGTGAGCATTGTCACGGACCACATAATGCCGTGGTGATGTTGCAAGGCACAGGATGAAAACGTACTATCGTTATACCATCAGATAAGGAGACGCCCATGAGTCACATCATTCACGACAAGGAAGGCAATGCCTTCGAACTCACCACCAGCGAAGAAGCCCAGGGCCGAACCGATGTGGCAATGGAATTTAAAACTCAGGAAGAAGCCCTGGCGTTTGTTCGCCGCTTGGGAGAAACCGCACAAGGGCGCGAGCAACTGCGCCACATGGTGGAGGAAGTAAAGCAGGCCGATACCAGCGCAAAATGACAGCCTGATTCATGAGTCCGCTCGTATTGAATAATGGTTATCGATATTACCGGTTATGCCTCCCCGGTGAGTGGCCCGTTGGCGGGGTATTCAAGCCCCTCGACTTTCATGATCTCCACTTCGCCGAGGCATTTATCCGAGGCCTGTGCAGCAGTAGTACACGCATGGAAGACTATGAGTGGATTCGCATCCTGTACGGCATCGACCAAAAACCGCGGAATCTTTACAATG
>JANNJI010000553.1:0-1359 GCA_031405795.1 Gammaproteobacteria bacterium | reverse complement strand
GACTTTTCAACTACTCTGCAAAATCCGAAACAGATATATTTACTGAATGAACCTAATGCACAAAAGTGTGTAAAGGATGTTGGATGTCTCAATAGATGCGCCCCATGATCACCGCCAACTATTTCTCGCCACAGGCACCCTCCGTGCTGAAGTAGACGGCCATACGTTACTCAAGTTCCAGCTTGAGGCAGAGGCAAACCGTTATCGAGGCGGGTTCTACTATGGCGATAATAATTATTTTTCCGGAAAAAACCGAGCATGGCCCACAAACTCATCTGAATCGTTGTATTTATCGCCGGTTTCTTGCAATAATGTCTCCCACAAGAATACGTAAACACCCGGGTAAGTCGCCCACGTTTTTGACCACGCTACTACAAATAATGGGAGAGGATATGTCAGACACGACCAGTCATGCGTTTTCACAGTTAGAAATCAACATTCTTAAAACCAAGGGTCTGAATGACCAACAGCTTCAACACTTAGTTGCCCAGGGGATTCACAGTAAGGCTGATTTTGCAACGGTGGGTGATAGCCAGACGCTGGCGGAATTAACCGGCATCAGTGCCGAGGTGGCCACCGCGATCATGCAATGGGCTACCGGCAAACCTACTGCGGGTGGTGGTGCGCATGGCGGCACGCCCAATATTGTGATTGAAAGCCATGATACGGTGTATTGTGTTCACTGTAATGCCAAACAGCCCAAGGATTATAAAGTCGGCGACTTGTGTACCAAATGTGGCAAACAGGCTGAACCGGTGAACACCTGCTTTTGGTGTCACTCCCAGGGGCCGGGTAAATTCTGCCGTGACTGCGGCGCCGAATTTGTTGCGATTGGCGAACTGGATTTGGCTTTGTTGCTCAAACGCGAAGGTATCGCCAAGGATGATATCGCCGATAAACTCAAAAACATGGACGCGGAAAAGAAACAACGCCTGTGGGATCGCGTGCGTAAGATGTAACACATCACATGCAGCGTATTACCTGTGAACAATGTGACGCGCCACAACCGATAGACTGGCAGGCTGGCGACCTGTGCAGTCATTGTGGCAGTGCCGTCCGGGAAGAAACGCGCTGCGCGTGGTGTACACAATGGACGCCGCAGGGAAAGTTTTGTCGTAACTGTGGTTGCGGTCTTGTCCCCTTCAATCATTACGGTGCGGCCCGCATGCTCAAGAACGCGGGCGTGGATCAGTTATCACTACCGCAACGCCTGGCCGAGCTTGATCCAGAACAGATTGCAAATTTTCAGCGTCTTTATCAAACCCACCTCGCCATCGTCCTGAATCGCACCGAAGAGTTGCGTCTGTGTGAAACACAGTTAGTCCTGCACGGCCACACGGATCGGCTTGAAGAGCAATT
>JANNJI010000552.1:0-1995 GCA_031405795.1 Gammaproteobacteria bacterium | reverse complement strand
GGATAACTCAGTTCATTGGCCATGCGTACCGCGTGTACCAGGATCACTTTTTCAAAACGCTGCCATACCTCGGGCATTTTTGCGATGGATAAAAATGGCCCGAGCTATGATTACTTGGATACTTGCAGCGGCCTGACGGTGTCGATGTATCGAAAGCGCGTCCAAGCTTACAAAAGCATGGGATATCAAATCTTTGCTCCAGGGCATTCTGTGATCGAAAATCACGCTGGTCTTTTTGGTGATTGATGCGGAATATTTTTTAATTGCCTGAATTGGGCACGTGTTAAGTTATTGAATACGTTGTGGTACCCAACTCGTGCATATAGGTCATGGCTTGACAAAGTATCTAAATTACGTATAGTTAATATCATTATGGATGGAAATGAAAGAACCCTGATTTGGGTAGGGACTGCCAGAGAGGACGTGCAAGAGTTCCCTAAGAATGCCCGCGCCACCATTGGGCGGCAATTATGGAGAATTCAGCACGGATTAGATCCGTTAGATTGGAAGCCCATGATCTCAGTCGGAAAAGGCGTAAGGGAAATGCGTATTCATAGCGATGGTGAATATCGCGTGATTTACATCGCTAAATTTGAGGATGGAGTCTATCTGCTACATGCTTTTAGCAAGAAAACGCAACAAACACCGAAGCATGATATTGATTTAGCTAAACACAGATTAAGCGCAATACTAGAGGCGAGAAAGAAACATGAAAAAACGTATAGCAAATAAAAATATCTTCAAGGATATGGGTTTCAGTAACGCCGAAGCCCAGCATTTACTACTGCGTGCGGAATTAATGCAGGAGATACTGAACATCATTGAGCGTAAAGGCTGGACTCAGGCACAAGCCGCTAAACACATGGGAATATCACAACCCCGGATTAGTGAGATTAAGGCAGATAAAATTGAATTGTTCACTATCGATAATTTAGTCACGATGCTTGCGACATTGAACAAACGTGTGGAGATACGTATCAAGAATGCAGCATAGATACTGGAAGCATGGGGTTGAAAAATCTGCCTCGCGGGAGTTTGGTTCCTGCTTCGCCGACGGTTGTTATTGCCAGTAACAGAAAAAATGAACCTTGAGCTAAAAATTGCCTGAGGTTCCCTATCTAATGATATTTCTCAGTTGAAATATGCCCCGGTTCACGTCGACGGTGCCGTTTCATCCCGCGTTCGGCGAGTACCTTGCTGGTGTCTTCAATCATCGCGGAATTGCCACAGAGCATCACGTGGGATTGTGCGGGGTCAAGTTTAATACCGGCGCGTTGTTCCAGTTGCTGATCCTGGATACGTGCGGGGATGCGGCCGTGGAGTGTGTTGGCGGTGACTTCACGGCTGACAAACGGGATATACATGAATTGGCTCGCGTGTGCTTGTTGCACGCGTGTAATGGTATCGGGATAACTCAGTTCATTGGCCATGCGTACCGCGTGTACCAGGATCACTTTTTCAAAACGCTGCCATACCTCGGGCATTTTTGCGATGGATAAAAACGGCCCGAGCGCAGTGCCGGTGGCGAGCATCCACAGGTGTGTCGCTTGTGGTATCTCGTCCACGGTCAGAAAACCATTGGCTGTGTCATTCACCCACAAGGTATCGCCGGGATTCAGCGCTGCAAGAAGCGGGGTTAACGGGCCGCCGGGGATAATGTTGAAATAAATTTCATGTAAGGGTTCGTGCGGAGCGTTGACCAGGGAGTAGGGGCGGCCAACACGTTCATCACCGATATCCAGACCGACACGTACAAATTGCCCGGCCTTAAACGGTTTAATCTCCGCCGTGAACTGTAATGAAAACAGTTGTTCCGTCCACTGTGTTTTGTGTACTACCTTGCCTTCGACCCATTCAGACATTGTCATACCCGTGTGTTATTTGCTGATAAGCAAGCATAACCGATTGTTGTGCAACGCGCTAATCACACTTCGACGAGCTCCTCGGCGCCTTCTACACGCAGCTCGAGTCCCTCGTCGGATGGGTCACGGAGGC
>JANNJI010000551.1:0-6480 GCA_031405795.1 Gammaproteobacteria bacterium | reverse complement strand
TTTGGTTGCATCGGCGGAACGTTCGGCAAGCCGTTGCACTTCGTCGGCAACAACTGCGAAACCTCGTCCTGCGTCACCGGCCATGGCCGCTTGAATCGCCGCATTCAAGGCGAGAATGTTGGTTTGCTCGGCAATGTCATTAATCAGCTCAACGATATCACCGATTTCCTGTGAACTCTCACCCAGCCGTTTGATACGTTTTGACGTTTCCTGGATTTGTTCACGAATGCCGTCCATACCGTTAATCGTACGATGCACCGCCTCACTGCCCTTAACCGCGATATCAACCGAGAGGTTCGCTTCTTCAGCCAGTTCACCGGCATGCCGCGATACCGCTTCAATCGACACCGCCATTTCGTTAATAGCAGACGATGCTGCGGTAATTTGTTGGGCTTGGTGATCGGACGCCTCAGCCAGATGAATGGCGGTCGCCTGTGATTGTTGCGCGGCAGAAGAGACCTGAACCGTTGTTTCATTGATCGCTGTTACCAGGTTACGTAAGGCATCGATCGCGTAGTTGATCGAATCAGCGATGGCACCGGTAATGTCCTCGGTCACCGTGGCTTGCACTGTCAAGTCACCATCGGCCAAATCGCCCATTTCGTCCAACAAACGCAGAATGGCGTCTTGATTGCGGCGGTTAATATCCTCTGTCATTTCACGCTGTGATTTTGTGGTCTGCAATTGCCGTTTGGAATCACGCAAATAGATAAAACCCAAGGCAGCGACAAGAAGTAAGGCCAGCACGGCCAAGCCATTGGCAATAATGGGTTCAACACGGCCGGTAATCAATTTCTGATGTGCCTTACCCACCTCTTCAATTTTGGCCTGAATCACAGAAGAGGTACTTAACACTTCTTCCGCTGAACTGGATACATTAAACATTTCTGACGATTTATCCATGATCGCGCCGACTTGAATCTTGATTTCATTAAACTTGGCAACGACTTCTTCGAGTTTTTTCCGTGCAATCGGTTCTTTGATGCGCTGGATTTTCAGAGTCGGATTACCATTTAACATCGAAAAAATCACACTGCCGAACAATGCCGCATCGCGACCAAACCGGTCAGAGGCAGTTGCTGCTTCTTCGCCACCTTCCAAGACACGGCTAACGTTACTGGAGATACGCTGAATGAGCATTAATTGGCGTGTTGCGATATACACCTGATCGGACGGTGCGCCTTGGTCCTTCATCGCCTCAACCACTTCATCGGATAACGCCAATAAAGTTGGGATCTTTTCGTTAATATTATTAATACTATTACGCATGGTCTGCACCGTCTCGCGACGTTGCAAGATGGTTGAAGCATTGGCGCTGTATTTTTTCCAAAGACCGTCCAGATCCTTCAATGACTTCATTTCCAGAAAGCGATTCGGATCTGTCTCTTTCATCTGGTAATCAAGAATGCCCTGAAACTCATCACGGGATTTCTGTAAATCGGGGAATGCCTCAACACGACCGCGTGCGGCCTGCGATGCCAGCTTGGCTATTTCCTGGGAAAGCACTCGTTGTGTACCCAGTTTCTCAATGTAGGTCTTATCCTGTTTATCGCTCAGTGCGCTCGTATAGAACATTGCAATCATGCCAAGTGCTGCACCAATCAATAACACGATCAGGATCAACATGATGCCACCGGAGGTGAAACCGGTCATTTGCATTGTTGCTTTGGTCTTCATTTTTTACTCCTAACCTTTTTCAATCTGATAATAATCAATACCGTTCTTTTTTTACCCTATAACAACACACTGCGTTTTTGCAGTGGTTCACTACACCCGTACCGCCACTTCCATAAACCGCTTCGAAGTAATGAGGTTCTTGACACTGAATACACCCCACTGTGTATTACCTTGTTTGTAGCCACCGATCACAAATTGCTGATATAACATCGGTAAACTGGATAGTCCGCCAACCCGCTCTTCATCAAAAAAATGGCGCAGACCCAGCGCTTCATCCACCAATAAACCCACACTGAGTTTTTCGTGCCGGACCACCAATACCCGACTGCGGCGGGTAACTTCAGTCAGGCTGTTTTCAATATAACCGCGTAAATCCATCACCGGCATTAACACACCACGAATATTAGCCACCCCGCGAACCCAAGGCTTGGCCTGTGGTACGCGCGTGAGGCTGGGGAAAATTAATATTTCACTCACCTCATCCAGCGGTGATACCAACAACAACTCACCAATACGGAAACCGATACCAGACCAGGTTCGCCGCATGTCAACTTGCTGAGGCAAGCCCATCGCCCTGCTACGACTGCGCATCTCCATTTCTTTAAGTAGCGCATAGGGGGATAATTCGCTGGCAACCGCATTCATGTTTATTTCTTCAATACTGCCTTGATCTTGGCCAATAAATCGGTCGCATCCACCGGCTTGGCAATGTAATCTCTGGCACCCTGACGCATGCCCCAAACACGATCTGTTTCCTGATCTTTGGTGGTGACGATCAAGATGGGGATGTGTTGCGTTTGTGAATCCTTGCTAAGCGCACGTGTCGCCTGAAAACCATTCATACCCGGCATCACCACATCCATCAGGATCACGTCCGGCTTCTGCGCCTTTGCCTGCTTAATGCCATCCTCGGCATTATCAGCAGAACTGACCTGATGACCACCTTTTTCAAGCATGCCCCGCAATACATGCACTTCCGTCGGCGAGTCATCCACAATCAATACTCTAGCCATAACTTAACTCCTCAAACTTTTATCGATTACTAACCCACAGTCCTGACAACATGTTTCTTTATGGCACCAAGCAATTCTTCCTTAGTAAAGGGTTTCGTCAGATATTGCTCAGAGCCCACGATTCGGCCACGTGCCCGATCAAACAGGCCATCCTTGCTGGACAACATAATCACGGGGGTGGTTTTAAAAAATTTATTATTTTTAATCAGTGCGGTGGTCTGGTAACCATCCAGGCGAGGCATCATGATATCGACAAAAATAATGTCCGGACGATGATCGGCAATCTTCGCCAAGGCTTCAAACCCATCGGTTGCGGTAATGACTTCGCATCCGGCTTTTTTTAATAGCGTCTCAGCGGTTCGGCGGATGGTTTTGCTGTCATCAATGACCATGACCTTGAGACCGTGAAATTCATCATCCATAAGTTTCTCAGCTAGCACGTTGTAACCCTACCTTTGTGGACATAAATACCTCATCAGGCCTCACGGCTAAACCCCTCCAAATACGTTAACTTATGGCGATGATGTATCTCGCCGATATTTAACATAGATTTGAAAAACAATCTATAAGTATTCATATTACATAGGATATTTTGTATTACCAACCTGTCAAGGACCCCCTCTCATTAGCAACTACTCATGGTTAATCTATGCCCATTTTGCCAACCCGTTAACAGAGGGCACGACGCCTACCTGACTTTGCGTTAATCTTAGGTCACGAACCCAACGATAGGAAATCCTATGGCCATTGAACATCTGCATGCCGTACCCCATCTCACCACCGCTCAAGCCGGCCCGCTCTATGAATTGGAAGCGCATTTACTCGGCCAGCAGGCCCAGATCGAAACCTGGTTGCGTCAGCAGTGGCAGAAGACCCCGCCGCCCTTCTATACGTCCGTGGATCTGCGCAACGCCGGATTTAAACTTGCCCCGGTCGATACCAATCTTTTTCCAGCGGGATTCAATAACTTAAATCCCGCTTTCATACCCCTATGCATCTATGCCGTGCAATCCGCCATTGAACGAATCTGCCCGGATGCCGCCAAGGTACTGCTGATCCCCGAGAATCACACCCGCAACTTGCATTACTTTGAAAGCCTGGCGACGCTGCGGGACATCATCAGCAAGGCAGGCTTCTCTGTTCGTATCGGCTCTATCAACCCCGAACTTGAAGAAAATGCACTGTTCACCCTGCCATCAGGCCGCTCACTGCTGGTGGAGAAACTCAGCCGACAAGCTGACAAACTGGTACTGGATGACTTTGACCCGTGCGTGGTGATCCTCAATAATGATTTGTCAGCAGGGATCCCCGCCAGCCTGCGTAACCTTAAGCAAATCGTGCTGCCACCGCCTGATCTGGGTTGGGCCATGCGCCTGAAGTCCGGACACTTCACCCACTATCGCACCGTTGCCCAGGAATTTGCCCAGTTGATCGACATTGACCCCTGGCTGGTTGACCCGATCTTTCGCAACTGTGGAGAGATCAATTTTTTGAAACGCGAAGGGGAAGAGTGTCTGCAAAAAAACGTCGATGAAGTGTTTACCCAGATCCGCACTAAGTACGCGCAATACCAGATTGAGGCCGAACCCTTTGTTATCGTCAAAGCGGATGCCGGTACCTATGGGATGGGGATCATGACCGTGCGCAACCAGGAAGACGTGCTTGAACTCAATCGCAAACAACGCACGCGCATGTCGGCCAGCAAGGGGGGGCAACCCGTGAGTAAAGTCATCATTCAGGAAGGCGTGTATTCCTTTGAAACATGGGAAGGCGCGGTGGCGGAACCGGTGGTTTATATGATCGATCGCTTTGTGGTCGGTGGTTTCTATCGTGTACATAATGAACGCGGTACCAATGAAAATCTCAATGCCCCTGGCATGCATTTCGAACCGCTGGCCTTTGCCGAACCTTGTAATACACCGGATTGCAGTAAATCGCCCGACGCCAATCCTAATCGGTTTTATGCCTATGGTGTTATTGCCCGACTGGCCTTACTCGCCGCCGCACGTGAATATGCCGAGCATCAATGAAACTATTCTTCAATATGACTCGTACTCATTTGCTGAATACCCTATCCCCCCCTTTGAAAAAGGGGGGTAGGGGGATTTGCGACAAGTTGATATAAAAATCCCCCTTGGTCCCCCTTTGTCAAAGGGGGAAGTGCAGCTATACCATCCTACGAATTATCCAGAGACCTGGTCGTGAATTTAATGACGGTAATCCAATGACTATCAAACTCGGTGTAGTGATGGATGCCATCAGCACCATTCATTATAAAAAAGACAGCACACTGGCAATGTTGCTGGAGGCACAACGGCGCGGCTATGCCGTGTTTTATATGGAACAAACGGATTTGTACGTACGCGATGGCAAGGTCATGGCGCGTATGCAAGCCTTGCAGGTAAAGGCCGATCCGCAACACTGGTATCAATTGGCCACACCACAACATTTACCTTTGGCGGAATTAAATGTCATTCTCATGCGCAAGGACCCACCGTTTAATCTTAATTACATTTACACCACCTATTTGTTGGAACAAGCAGAAAATACCGGTTGTTTGATCGTGAATCGCCCGCAAAGCCTGCGCGATGCCAATGAAAAACTGTTTACCTTACTGTTTCCACAATGTACTCCACCGACATTGGTCACCAGTCAGTCCGCTTTGATCAAAGATTTTTTGGCGGAGCACCAGGATATTATTCTTAAACCACTCGATGGTATGGGCGGCGCATCGATCTTCCGTGTCAGCCAAACCGATCCCAATATTAATGTCATCATCGAAACCCTGACCCAGCACGGCACGCAACCGATCATGGCACAACGCTATCTGCCTGCCGTCACCCAAGGTGACAAACGTATTTTGCTGATCGATGGTGAACCAATCCCCTACGCACTGGCACGGATTCCTGCTGCGGGCGAAACCCGCGCCAATCTGGCCGCCGGTGGCCATGGCCAGGGTGTCGCACTCACCGAACGTGATCGCTGGATCTGCGCACAAGTGGGACCAACGCTGAAGGCAAAAGGTTTGCTGTTTGTCGGCTTAGATGTTATCGGCGATTACCTGACCGAGATCAATGTCACCAGCCCCACCTGCATTCGTGAACTGGATGCAATCTACCAATTAAATATCAGCGCCACGTTAATGGACTGTATCGAGGCAAAACTGGGCACTGCACAGCATGACTAACCGCAAGCCTTATTTACACCTGTTGATTTTATTATTCTCGTTGTTGTTGATTAGCAGTTGTCAGCGCACGCCGTCAACAGACTCGATCAAAGAAACCTACATTACCTTCGGCACATTGGTGGAGATTGAGTTGTATGCCGTCACCAAGGAACAAGCCGAACCGCTATTCGAACAAATCCGCAAAGACCTCGATTATTTTAATTTTTCCTTGCATGCATGGAAGGCAGGCTCACTGGGCCGGATCAATCAAATGATGTCGGCCGCCAGTGAGTTCAGTGCGAACCCTTCCGTGATTCCGCTACTGACCCAGGCCAAAACCCTGTCACTGCAAAGTAATGAATTATTTAATCCTGCCATCGGTAAGCTGATTGATCTGTGGGGCTTCCACAGCGATCAATTACCCACTGGCCCGCCACCGGATGCAGCAACCATTCAGCAACTCGTTGCGCAAAAACCCTCAATGCGTGATTTTGAGATCAAGGGTGTGCGTGTTCGCAACCACAATGCCGCCGTGCGCTTTGATTTAGGCGCGATTGCCAAGGGTTATGCCGTAGAAAAAATTGCCACGTATTTACGCCAACAAGGCGTGCAACATGCGTTGCT
>JANNJI010000550.1:0-1113 GCA_031405795.1 Gammaproteobacteria bacterium | reverse complement strand
TCCTACTTCCCGTGACACTCGTGCATCCCTGCACATCGTCCGAGCAGCGATCACCCACACTTCGAATCCCCACAATTCAAACACGTCATACACCCATCCATCTTGATCACCGCCTTGGTGCTGCACTTGGCACACAGCTGCGCGCCGTCAGGAAAATCGCTGGGGGCGTTTTTCTCGGCGATCTTGACAGTGGATTCGTATTGTTTGCGTTTCTCGGCGATGAGTTTTTGCTGGTGTTCGTCGAGGTCGGTGTCTTTGAGCATGCCGATCATGCGCAGGTGGCATTCGATGGCGTCGCCGATCTCAGCGACCAGTGAGGGCATGTATTTGCCGCCTTTTTTAAAGTAACCGCCACGCGGGTCAAACACCGAGCGCATTTCTTCCACCAGGAAGGTGACGTCGCCGCCTTTGCGGAACACGGCGGAGATAATCCGTGTCAAGGCGACGATCCACTGGAAGTGATCCATGTTTTTGGAATTGATGAAGACCTCAAACGGGCGGCGCAGTTCGTGCGGGGTGCCGGGGTTTAAGATCACGTCGTTGATCGTCACATATAACGCGTGTTCGGTGAGCGGGGTTTTGATTTTATAGGTCGAACCCAGCAGCATGTCGGGCCGCTCAAGCTTTTCGTGCATGTGGATGACATTGCTGAGTTCTTCCTTGCCGCGTGCTACCGCCAGCGCCTGTTCGGCGGCTTTGTCATCTTCGTCTACTTTGGCGACGTCGTAGCCGACTATTTTTCCTTGGATTTTAATTGCCATTGTCTGTGTGTCCTCCGCTGTTGTTCCTGTGCGCGACGTTGTTGCAGGAGTCTGCGTGATGTCATCAACGTGCGTGCTGGTTGCATTTTGTTTGTTGCCTTGTGTTAATGGTATGTCGGGCTTGGCCCGACAAAACAAGTCGGGCTCAAGCCCGACCTACATAAAACCACCCGATATCAGCCCGACCTACAATATATTTTTCCGTGTAACGTTAAAACTTGCCGTAATACCCTTCTTTCAAGGCATCGAATAAATTCGCGGCGCTGTGGATCTCGCCGTCGTATTCGATCTCGTCGTTGCCTTTGACTTCGACAACACTACCGTCGGTGTCGACAGCGACAAACGCGTCGAC
>JANNJI010000549.1:0-2733 GCA_031405795.1 Gammaproteobacteria bacterium | reverse complement strand
CAAATTGTTTATGGGCATTTGGATCAACAGGCCTGTATTTTACGATCGTGCTGGCAGGATATGTCGCTAAACAGTTGTCACTTTTCCAATTGGTGGCCGGTCTGATTGGTCGTGGGCAGAAGCCGCCACCGCAATTTGGGCACACGTTGGCAAGGATGCTCTCCACGCAGGTTTTGCAGAAGGTACACTCGAACGTGCAAATCATGGCTTTGAGGGAAGGTGGTGGTAATGGCTTGTTGCAGTTTTCACAAGCAGGTCTTAGTTCAAGCATATTGCCTCATCTCCTTAAAAAAACATATATAACGTCAACGCTTCGCCAGCCCGTATTGTGCGCATGATTAGGCCGTTACAATCATTTTTGCGCCGGCGATAGCAAGCACGACGGCAAGAAGTTTTTGGATGGTAGGATTCCCCAAACGTTTGCTGCCGTAGTCAGCGCCAATAAAACCGCCCACCACAGCCGCCACCGCCCAATAGGGCAAGGCGGAAGGTAGTGCCGGAGTAGACGTCATGACGCCAAGTAGCCCGGCAATGGAATTAACGAGAATAAACGCCGCCGCAATGCCAGAGATCACTTTTACCTCGGTCCACCGGAAGAACAGAAGTAGTGGGCTCAAAAATATTCCCCCACCTACACCGGTAAGACCAGAAAGAAAGCCAAGACCGGCGCCTACCGATAACAGCATCCATAAAGGTGGCCGGGCGTTAACCGGTTGCAGTGTGTGATGCGCGGTACGGAATGAATACCACGCGGCGTAGAGGAGGATTACTCCAACTAACGGTTTGTATACGTGCCCTGGTAATGTCAGCAAACCGCCAAGATAGGCAAAGGGAGTGGAGGCAATTGCAAATGGCCAAAACAAGCGCCAGGAAAATGCCCCGACGCGGTAATATTTAGTGGTGGCAATGACGGCGACCAAAATGTTCAATGCCAGGGCGGTGGGTTTCATCACCGCAGGTGATACACCAACAAGCGCCATCGCGGCCAGGTAACCCGATGCCCCCGCGTGACCGACTGAGGAATAAAGCACAGCGGCGACAAGAATCAGTGCAGTAAGAATGACATCTTCGATGGTCATGTTGATCCTGGATGAAAGGCCAAACGCGCTGGTCAAGACTTAAGGTTCAAATTTACAGTTCACTGGGCTCAGCATATAAAAATTTTTCTTCATTAGTTTTACCGGCAATCAAACGGCACTGGAAAATATTTTGAATAAATTGCCACGTTGATAAAGGTATCTAACATAAACGGGAGAAGATGACAGCCCTTACCCGGTGGCGTATTATTTCTGCCGACATTGGATCGTAAGCTCAAGTGTTTCGCTTTCAATGATCTCCCCGGTTTTCTCATCGAGCTCTGCGGGTTGATCGCTGGCAACCAAACAACGAACCGCATAGTTTTCAATTCCGGATAGGCTTGTTCCCGGTCCATCGCCGCCTATCGAGTTATCGTTACGCCAGCCCAGACGATACAGCTCGGTACCTTCGTAAGCGTTAAAGTCGGGGAATGCCCCGGTCAGTCCGGCGAGCAAGGTGTTATTGGTCACAAGCTTAATCTCACAGCCAGCAAACATTTTTTCATCCGAGAGAGATTTGATGTCGCCATCTTTACGGGTAAGTTTTTCATTCGGCACGGTTTTCAAGATCCGCAAGAAATGCCCGCACGGGTCTTTGGTTATCACCTCCGCCGCTGCAAGCACAGCGGGATCGGAAGGTTTAGGCGGTGGGAGGGTGCGCTCTTGCGGTGAACTTACAAAGGCCCCGGTCGGCTTGGCCACTCCGGAGACCATACCACGGTTGGCGGTGACAGGTAGTGATTTGATTTTTGTCAGATCAATCTGGTAGTGAACCAACGTATCCGCCGAGACACTACCCTGTGAGATTTCCGTGATTGACTCTAATGTCGGTGATACCCCGCTCACGGCCAGGCGATAATTACTTGCTTGTCTCCCGGCGATGTCGAGTGTATAGGTGGTGGCGAGGGTCGGCTTGATGGTAACCACGATCATTTCGGTTGGCTGTCCAGCGTGCCCAGGACCGACGCTGCGCTCCGCACTCGAATGAGGGATGTCTTGATATACGGTTTCATTGAGCGCATCGATTCCGCTACGGCGGCCTTGTGGATCAGTAATGATGAATCCCGAAATCCGTTTATTATCGCGCGGTGCACCGGAAGGGTTATAGTCTGACATTTGCGCACGCAACGACGGTTCTGTCGGTGCCGGTTGGTTAGGCATTACGCGGGCATCATTCTTCGGTGAAGCCTCGCCGTTGCTAACGGCGGGGTTTGTCGTGCGCGTATCAGCAGAAATCAGCGAGTGCCACGACGCGCGGCCACTGTCGGTAAAGACGAACCAGATCAGTGGCGGTGAAACAAGAATAACAAACCAAAGGAGCAATCGCTTCATGCGCAGTTACCTGTTGAGAATAACTTACTTTAAGATATCAAGTTCCGTGTTGAAATCCGAAAAACGTATTGCCTGAATAATTGAATGTTAATAGTTTCATAAAGTAACAGGACAAACAAGCCGGGAATTAAACATATTTGGATACACGTGTAGCAGGCCTTGCACAACAGCCTGCTACACGTGCGTTATGTTAAGGACGGAGCAACCCGTGCCGCAGTAGAATCCTGGTAAAATCCTCCGAGGCAAATGTTGACATCAAGGTATCCCGCGCCTTGGCTTGTTTCTCGTTCCACGTCCCCTTGAGGCGGATGGCAAAACGCGTGGC
>JANNJI010000548.1:0-3818 GCA_031405795.1 Gammaproteobacteria bacterium | reverse complement strand
CCCGAGCGCGCTTGGCGTGCTGCAACCATGTGGCGTACCTCCTGGTTATCACGCGAGGTCATCGCCCTGCCTGCCTTCATGGGTTTGGTCTTTATATATAGCGTCATGCATTATATGCAGTGGGACGTGGTGTTGTTTACCAGCAGCACTGGCGTCAGTCTGAATTTAACCTTGATCATCGGCACTCTGGGCACACTCGCGGCGTTTGCCTTGTTTGTTTGCACCGGTATGATTTACGCATGCCTGAAGTTTTTACAGGAATGGGCCTCACCATTGACCGTGATCAACTACACCTTGCTCGGCACCGCCTCCGGTTTTATGCTCACCACCGCCTTTGCCCAACACAGCGCACCGGAGCTGATGCGCTTCTATGGCATCTGGGCGACGATCATTACCGCAACAGCATTCATTACGCGTGTTGCCTCACTGCTGCGCAATCGACGGATTAAAGCCAAGTCCACCGTGCAGACCGCGATCGGCGTACGCCACAATCGCATTGTGCAAAAATCGATGGGCTTCATGGGTGGCTCGGTCAACACGCGGGATTTCTTTCATCACCAAACCGCGCTGTTCCTGAAAAATATCAAGTGGCTGTTTTTGGTTTTGGTTTTCCCCGTGCCGTTGGTGTTACTGTGGTTGGGCATGCAACAACTCAGCAGCGGTTATTTGCTCGCCGCGTTTGTCGTGCAATACCTCGGCTTGATCCTGGAACGCTGGTTCTTCTTCGCCCAGGCCAATCATCCGCAGAATCTTTATTACCAGACTGTCTGATCCTGTTTGACCATCAGAGTAAACAAGCAGCACCACTCTTGCATCTCCTTAACATAGAAGATTCATTCTCTTCTACTTCACTGGTGCCTGACCCTGAGCGATGTAAATAGCCTGTTGATTCTCGCTATTACTGCTGATATATCCGCGTCACGGCTGAAGTTGACGCGCTTTGTGAGAGACCGTGGTTAGTACATCCTTCTATCGCGGCGGGCTTATGGCTCGTGTGCGTTGCTGCATAATAAAATAATATTACCCCATAGCCAAACCACAAGCTTTGTGCTAAATTCTGACCAGACTGGACAGAATTTAAAGAGGACATCATGCACAGCAAATGGCAATTACAAGAAGCAAAAGGTAACTTGAGCCAGCTCATCAAACGGGCGGCAAGCGGCGATGCACAGGTGATCACCGTGCATGGCAACCCAACGGCAGTGGTGGTTTCAGCAGAAGAATATGCGCGCCTTACCCGTCGCCGGGGCAAACTCTCTGTCGCGCTACTACGCCCCGACCTCGCCGCCGAAGATCTGGATTTTTCCCGTAGCCGTGACACCGGACGTAACCTCGAGCTATGAGCTGGTTACTCGACACCTGCGCGCTTTCCGAATACGCCAAAAAGATTCCTGTGCCTGAAGTAATCGCCTGGCTGGACGAGCAGGATGAAGCGAGTCTGTTCATCAGCGTCATCACGCTGGGTGAAATCGAAAAGGGCATACTCAAGTTGCGCGCCAGCAACCTGCGCCGCAGTCAGAAACTCACCGCATGGCTGGGCAAGGTGGAGCAACGTTTCGCAGGGCGCATCCTGCCACTTGATGCCGCCGCACTTCACGTCTGGGCACAAATCGCTGCACACTCCGAACTGGCTGGGCAGCCCCTGCCGGTGATGGACGGCTTACTCATGGCTACCGCTCAATGTCACGGCCTCACTGTGGTCACCCGCAACGTGCAGGATTTTGTACCCTACCCGCAAGTATTTAATCCCTGGGCGCTGTAAACCCGATACTCCAAAGATCGCACACTGCAATGCCAGCGTCACCAGCCATAAAAAGCTTTCAAGAAAACAATCCGAACCTGACTCTTTAATTGCACATTTTACACGTCGTCTTTGATCGCCTCGGTGTTTCACCTGGGTCGCCCCGAGCGCCACTGGCTCGCCGCGACCCAGTGGCGCAATGATCAAAACAAAAAATCCGTGTACACCTGTATGTCATTGCGGGTATAGGTGTTATCCGCAATATTGGAAGTGTTATCGGTATAGGCATACTTGATTCCAAGAGAAATGTTCCCGGTTAATAGGCGGGTTGCCTGCAACAGGAGAGTCTTGCGGCCATCTTCGCGCGTCACCCCCGCTGTCTCACCGTACAGACTCAAACGGTATTGCAGTTCTTCCCGGAATTCCCAATGGCCACCGCCTTCTTGCTCCAGACGCAACCGAAAGTCATGACGTGTCGGTGAATAATTCGCAGCTGGCGAATTTTGCCGGTCATTGTCCTCCAATTCATAACGCAAACGCACCTTGCCCATGAGTGCGGGTTGCCGGTATTCGATTCGCCATTGCTGGCGCGAACCTTCCAGATAATCATAAGCGGAATTGTCAGCGCTGATATCGCTGTAACGATAACGCAACAGTAGACTCGCATCGTTTTCCAGGCTGCGGCGGATGGAAAATTTAAAATCGAATACAGTTTGATATTCATACCCACCCAGTGCGCTCTTATCTACACCCACTTCAGGCAATAACTGCCAGGAATGCCAAGTGCCCTCATAACCGAAATCAGCGCTGATTTGATTGAAATCAGCCACATTAACCGCGCGATAGTCATGCAGATAAGCCGATCCGTTGAATCGTGCATGTTCGGAAAGCGACAATTTCGCATGGAGCAATACTTCACGATACTGATCCCCCTGATGCTGAGGTGCTTCCGTCGCCAACAAGTTGACATTATCATCATAACCGTACGCAACAGTACCACCGATGATGAGCTGCTTGTGGATTGGTGCAACCGGTGCGCCTAGATTATTCAATTGGTATTTTACCAGCGCGGTAAGCTTGGGATCATCTGAGGCGGCCGCCGCCAGTTCAAACCTTGTCCTCGCCTGACTATCATCACCCTCTCGCAATGCGGTCAGCCCCAGATTGTAGTGCGCGAGTTGCGCCATACGTGGATCCTGCCCGGTTAAGACAAAATATTTTTTGGCCTGTGCGTAATCATGTAGTTTGTAATAACACACGCCCAGGTTGTAGTGCA
This sequence comes from Gammaproteobacteria bacterium, assembly GCA_031405795.1. Classification (GTDB taxonomy): domain Bacteria; phylum Pseudomonadota; class Gammaproteobacteria; order UBA6429; family Thiohalophilaceae; genus JACQBC01. The sequence continues at coordinate 801 of JANNJI010000548.1, read as the reverse complement.
AAACGCTGGTATTCATGCCCGCACGCTCAGCCTGTTTGAAATGTGCGAGCGCTGTTTGCAGCTCCCCCTGCGTAAAGGCGGTGATACCTATCGTAAACTCAACAGTGGGATCCTCGGCAAAGACCGGATACGAAATCAGCCCCAGCGCCAGAAATAACCAGTGTATCCACATGCTGCGAAAGGTGTGCGTGTTGTAATACATGAATATCCTGCGTTGAGTACCGCGCATAAAAATACCGCCTCGACAGGGCGGTATTTTATCACCTTAATTCATAGTAATTATTGTGATAGTTGATAGCCCTCATTGGCGGCTGCACATGAAGACTTCGTGTCTTCCTCAGCTTATTCCTTATCGTCTTCTGCTTGCTCTTTGCTCTCTTCGGCCTGTTCCTTGCTTTCCTCAGCCTGCTCCTTGCTTTCTTCAGACCGTTCCCTGCGTTCTTCATTTTCTTCGTTGCGATCCCGCGATGGCTCTCTACGTTCGCTGTTCTGCTCCTGTTGTCTGCCGCGACGTTCGTCCTCGGCGCGATTACGATTTGGACGGGTGTGACGCTCCCCCTGCTTTTCGATGGCATGCGGCAGCTGGATATCATGGGTAATCTCACGCGGATCATTCTGCCGCAGTACTTCCATCGTGACTCCATCCAAATCGGGGGATTCTGCACCCCATAACGGAGAAGCGGTTGCGAACAGCAACACGCCTGCTAATATATTGTACCTTCTATTCATAAACCTCCAATTTCTAATCACACTATACTACCGGTAAAACCGACGTCGTTGATGATTGCGGCAGTTTGGTGG